>CALECF010000109.1 GCA_937948705.1 uncultured Anaerosolibacter sp.
GGCAGTGCTGCATAACCTATTTGATCTGTTTTAACTGCATAGTCTCCAGATGCTGCCATGCCATTCATATAAGGCCAGTTTCTGCCAAAAACAGATTCTCCATTTAAGAAAGCATTATGGGTTTCGCCTTCTGTATAAACCAATATATCATCCGGTGTTGCTTTGGAGTCCGTAAAGGTCTTCATCATCTTAAGACCCTTTTCTAAATCCGTCCAGTTGTTTGTAAATTCATTGACATTACAAGTAAGTCCTTCATATTGACTGGATTGATATACATAACCGTATTTCGTACCACCTTGTTTTGCGTATTTTTCTGCCATTGCAAATAGGTCTTCATACGTATAGTCAGCGCTGGCGAGTTTTTTAGCATCCTCGTCGGAAACGATATCTTTACGATAATACAAGAATCCTAAGTCAGAAAAATAAGGTAGTGCATAATGCTTTCCTTTGTATTTTCCTGATGATATTGAACCAGCATTGAAATCTGTAGGCTTCCATCCAGAATCCTGAATGAAGGTATCTAGAGGTTCTAGATAGCCAGCCGCTGCGAATTCGCCTGCCCAGACTACGTCCATGGAGATCACATCATATTCTCCTGACTTACTGGACAATGAGTTGACGATTTGATCGTGCATATTTCCAGAGTCATTTGTAAGAACAATCGCTTCCACTTCATACTGCTCACTTTTTTCATTAAATGCTTTTACAATGCTCTCCAGAGCTTTGGTGCTGTCCGCTTGAACTGCAAATTTAACCTTAGTCTTTTCCACGCTTGGCTCACTGGCCGCAGGTGCTGGCTCCGTACTCGGTGCCTTAGGCGTACATCCTGCAAGTGCAAACACAGACAAGACTAACACCATAATTAGAAACATGGATAAATATCTTTTCATTTACGCTCCCCCTTTTTTAATGATCTTCCGTTACCTGGGGATCAAGTATCCAATATGAACACTTCTCCCCACTCGTAAACGCTCAGTATTAATTCTTTGATCAGCATTGAAAACGTTATCAAACGAATCCCTATATTGACATTGTAAACGATTTTTTATACTATAATAATAGAATTTTTAGTTTATTAACAATATTTTAATGTAACTCTTAGGAGGTTTATCATGTCCAATTCATTCCTCTTTAAGAAAATGGAAAATCTTCACTGTGATTATCGTCATCCTTCCTATTATCTTGAACGCAAGCTCCTCAATGAAATTAAACGAGGTGTAGAAAAGCAAGCTTTGGAGACACTAGATATCATAAATTCTACTGAACGGGCAACCCTAGCGAGTTCTCCCTTGCGATCCCTTAAAAACTCCTTAATTGCTAGCTGTACGCTCTTTTCTAGGGCTGCTGTAGAAGCAAACGTTCATCCTGAGGATGTCTTTTCTCAAAGTGATGTATTTATTCTTGAGATTGAAAAGTTTAATAATATTAAAGAACTTCAAACCTTTGAATATCACATGGTGAAAACTTTCATTAAAATGATCAATCAAGAAAGGGTGCGTTCCTACTCTTTGCCCATTACCCGTATGATCAATTACATACATGAACACATTACAGAAAAAGTATCTCTAGATCTACTGGCGCAATTAGTACAAAAATCCCCAGCGTATTTGTCAGCAGCATTCAAAAAAGAAGTTGGCCTCAACGTAACGGAATATATTCAAATGAAAAAAATTGAAAACTCCAGGGACTTTCTTGAACTCACCCATATGAGTATTCATGAAATCGCCATTCTATTTAACTTCTGCAATACTGCTTACTATGCCAGTGTCTTTAAAAAACACATAGGCATGGCGCCCAGCGTTTATCGTTCCAAAAGAAACATGTAGAGGTTTTTATAGAGCAAAAAATTAATGTGAAGAATTAGTAGAGATTCGAAGCTAAAGATATAAAATGTCATCACAATACAAAAGGATCGTGTTTAGATACACAATCCTTTTATCATATAAGTAGAGGCTACTATAAACGAATATCACGGTAGGGAACGACCCCTGTGCCGTTTCGTTGAATGTTAGATTTCTCAGTCATACATTTATAATTGATTCTTAGCTCCTAAAAGTAATGAAAATTGATCTATATCTATAGTCGGCTCTTGGCAAGCAAAATTCTCACATATATAGGCAGTGGCTTTATTGTCAATCATAGGCTGATTTGCTGCAAAAGGCACCAAACTATGCAGTGCTTCACTGCCATCATTAAACCATTCCAAGAGGTTAAAATCTTATCATCCTTAAAAGGGTGTATTCTTTTTTCCCTATAATAATATAGTTTTTCTCTACAAACATTCAATTGTTCCTCTAACTTCTGATCATTTTCCAAATCTCCTAAGGGCATATGGATTAGATTTGAAATACTTTTTCCCTCAAAATATAGGTTAATACTTATTCTGCAATTTCTGCATATCGATAGTTTCCTGTCACTTGAAAAATCTCTAGATAAGCGATTAGCAACAACGCATTGTCATAGAGCATTTTTTCAAAGTGAGGCACCAACCACTCTCGATCTACAGCGTACCGGGAAAATCCAAAGCCGATGTGGTCAAATATCCCACCCTTGTACATATTGTCTAAGGTCTTATTAACAATGCCTAAAGCATCTTCCTTACCAGTGGCGGTGTAGTATCTTAGTAAATAAGACAAATTATGAGGAGTAGGAAATTTAGGTGCCTTTCCAAATCCTCCATAGGAACTATCGAAGAAATGTTTTAGATCTCTGAAGGTATTATGCAGAACATCTTTAGAGAACTCTGCCTTGCTACTGGCTAAAATAGAGGTTTCCACCGCCTACATGATCTCCTCACTAGACTTCTCTAGTTCATCCCTTCGATCTGTCCATGCATCCTCAATGCGGTTTAAGATATCAATGAGTCCTAGATGACCGTGTTTGCTGCGCTTCGGAAAATAGGTCCCTGCATAAAAAGGCTTTTTCTCCGGTATCATAATGATTGTCAGGGGCCATCCCCCATGCCCAGTTAGGGCTTGACAAACACTCATGTAAATATGATCTATATCCAGGCGTTCTTCTCTGTCTACTTTGATCGAAATGAAATACTTGTTAAGCACTTCTGCAACTTCATCATCTTCAAAGCTTTCCCTCTCCATGACGTGGCACCAATGGCAAGTAAATTTTACCAGCTATGAATACCCTATGGAAAGGAATATAGGTTTGTTCTCTGCTTTTGCTTTTGCAAAAGCTTCATCAGACCAGGGAAACCAATCCACAGGGTTATATGCATGCTGTAACAGGTATGGAGATTTTTCCTTCGCCAATCTGTTCTCATGTTTATGCATAGTTTCATTTGGCATATTATCACGCTCCCTTCAATTATTATCTAGTATAGTTTGTGATTTCGTCATTTCTAATATTCCCGACAAAGAATGAAGTCAGTCAAAACTGACTGACTTCATTCTTTCATTAAATGTATAAAAAAGATGAATGTCTTTAAAGAGACCACTGAAAAATAATAGTATTTTAGTAAATGAAAATAGAAAATAGGAAACCACATTCGATTTAGGAGAAATTCTTCTATAGCCGAATGTGGTTTTTCTTTTCAAATAAAGGTTTTATGGATTACTCCACCTTATTT
>CALECF010000110.1 GCA_937948705.1 uncultured Anaerosolibacter sp.
GAATTTAAACTTATTCAGGTCATTAAGGAAATGCTTAAAAGTCCAGATTTAATCATTATGGATGAACCCGATGTGTTCTTAGACTTCGAAAATCTTAATGCTCTTAAAAATCTAATTAATTCACACAAAGGCACATTGTTAGTTATTACGCACAACAGATATCTATTGAATCATTGTTTTAATAAAATTATACACCTTGAAAACATGGAGCTACAAGAGTTTGATGGAAGATACATTGATTACAACCTCTCATTGCTTCAAAGTAAAATTGAGACACAAGAACAAGCTATAGCTGATGCTGAAGAAATTATGAGAAATGAGTTCTTAATCGAGAAACTAAGACTTATAGCAACCAATAATTCTGAAGCTGCTAGAGGGAAAACACTAAAAGCTAGAGTTAAAGTGCAAGAAAGATTGGAAGCGCGTAGAATTAAAGCGCCATTTGTAGATATTAAACAACCAGAGATCCGTTTCGTTACTGATCATGAAATTGAAGAAACTACTGCTTTAAAAGTTACTGATTACAGTGTTGCCTTTGATGATATACTTCTAGAAAATGTTAACTTTGAGATTAAATCTACTGATAAAGTAGCCCTTATTGGTTCAAATGGTACCGGAAAAACGACTATGCTCCGAGAAATCTTTAAAAACAATCATCCTTCTATTGAAGTAAATAAAGCCGTTGATATGGCTTATTTATCTCAAGTTCAAGGTGAAATGCTAAATGAGTCTCATACCATACTTGAAGAGTTCTATGATGCAGGATTCAAAACTTATCAAGAGATTAGATCATATATTTCAAACTATGGTTTTGGCGAAGAGATCATTAATCAAAAGATAGGATCTTTATCTGGTGGAGAAAAAAATTTACTTCAATTGGCCAAAGTTTCTGCTAGTAAAGCAAACATGTTGCTTCTTGATGAACCGACAAGTCATTTAGACACCTACTCACAAATAGCACTAGAAAAAGCCATAAAAAACTATAACGGTGCGGTTTTAATGATTTCTCATGATTTCTATTTTATAGTAAACTGTATGGATTTTGTTTTAATCATTGAAGATAAGACGATTAGAAAAATGAGTATGCGGAAATTTAGAACGATGATTTATGCTAAGCATTTTGATAAAGACTATTTAGAAATTGAACAAAAGAAAAAATCTGTTGAAACGCAAATAGAATTGGCTTTAAAAGATTCTAATTTTGAGCTTGCAAAAGTTTTGTCTGCAAAGTTAGAAGAACTGATTAAGTTACTATAAATTGTGTATTCTTAACAGCAATACGTTATAATCCCCTTTAAGTTGACAGATTAAATCATAAAAATCTGAATGCTCGAGGGGATATTTTATGTTCATACGCTTCTACATAGACTATAACATTAAACTAATTATATAAAGTTTAACCCCTAAATAGTTAATCTCATTAGAGCATATGTTCACATGTCAATAATAAATCCATCGATAAGCTCTTCATTTTGGAACAGGTTGCGCAATATATGATATCTCAAAGCCATCAACTGAGGTATTATATTATAATATAAATCATCCGCATATTTAAATAACTCATCCTTCTCTGTTATAATTAGATATAAATCTTATACTTTCATAATCAATTTTATTGAAATGACTTACTAAATGCAAGAACACGTTTAAAGCGGATTATACCCGTAATAAAAATAAGTCCATCGAAAATGAGCAGGATTGGATTGATATAAGCAGGAAAAATTGCTATTAGAGTAAATACTAAAAAAGTTTCTGTTCGCTCAACAATTCCTACATCATAATGCATACTCTTAGAACCATTGTTTTGAAATAGTGCTCCTGCAACAATAAAAGTAGTAAAGTTAAAAATGACAGCTATATAAAAAAGCAAATAGCCATAATAGCCTTGGGGAAATCTATAAGCAAACCCTAGGATATATGTAGCCTCTACCATTCTATCTAGAATCAAATCCATATAAGCACCACCTTTAGATGCACTCTTTGTCAATCGTGCTACGGTACCATCTAACACATCTAGCAGGCCTGAAAGCCAAAGAAGTAACATACTAGGAATCAGCCTACCTATTCCTACGAATACACTGGCCAATATACCTATTCCAAAAGCTGCCCAAGTGATGTGATGAGGTTTTACATGCAGTAGAATTAATTCTTTTGCTAGTCCATCAAAAAAAGGTTGAAATCTATAACGCCATTTCGTGTCGATCATGGTTGAACTCCTTGAAATTGAATTTTTTCATATTATAAAAGACTATTTGTTGCTATTATCCATTATCATTTCTTGACCATAAGAACTATCTACTCTTTCTTCCACTTTCTTCAAAGAAATCTTGTTTTTTAGCATACCTGCAGTAATAAACAAAAGCACTAATAAGCTGATGGAAATATAAAATCCTGTAGAACCAATTTCTGTAGCCTTATCTCCCACATTTGTAAATACAAGTATTCCTGGTATGATTCCTAGAATGGTTGCTGTTAAAAAATCTTTGTAGTTAATGCTGGACAAACCAGCACTATAGCTGATCACATCAAATGGAAATAATGGAATCAACCTCAGCATCAGAATAACCCAAAATCCCCTTTCTTCAATATGATTGCTTAATTTTCCTAAATCCTTTTTTATCATGTTCTTAATAAGATTTTTACCGATCAATCTAGAAATGTAGAATGAAAGGGTTCCTCCAAATATAGCGCCTATCATGGTATAGGTAGATCCCCATAACAGTCCAAAACACATTCCCCCTGCTATGGCGAGAACCGAATCCGGAAATAAAGTTAGTGGTACAAAAGTAAACATGGTGATATAGATAATAGGAGCTAATGCTCCAAAAGAGTGGATATAGTCTTTGATTTGTTGTGGTGTATAACCTTTAAATATATTAAATCGATTTATTAAATATATAGCAATTCCTAGGATTGAAATGAGGATTCCGTATTTTATTATATCTTTTTTACTTTTTCTCATTTCCAACACCCTTACCTCCTTTTCCCTTATACCGATTCACCTTCACCTTAGCAATATATCGATTGGTCCATTTTTTAAATGTAGAGATATCCTCTTGATCAAATTCCTTCCTTAAGTAAACCTCATCACGAAAAAGAAGATCTAGTATATGAATGGACTTTTTCCCTCCACGCCTCATGGACTCAACGCACTCTTGGCAATAGCTTATGATATACTCTTCTTCCGTTTGATTGGCTCTTTTATTCATTTGTTTTAACGCTAGAGCACTGTTCGTAACTCCTAACATACCACCAGATCCACAACACAGTGTCCTCTCCCTTGAAAATTCCATTTCCTTGATTTTTAAACCAAGCTCTTGTGTGATCTTACGAACAGAATCATGGATATGAGAATTTTCTCTAGTTGGACAAGGGTCATGGATGGCAAAGGTTGTGTGGGTTTCTCTACCTTTGTTAACTTTTTCCTTAGGTATACCTACCTCCGCTATTATATCCCATAAGGAGGTTATCCTTTGTCTAGGACTATTTTTCCCTATTGCCTTATAGCAGTTTTGACAAGCTACGATGATCTCTTCTACCCCATTGGTGTCAAAAGTATCTTGTACTGTGGCATAATACTTGTTGAATTTTTCCATATCTCCCATGGAGTGGGTAGGTTTTCCACAGCAATTTAGCATAATTCCAATCCCCGGCAACTTATCTCTCAGATAATCATATATTTTTATAACCAGCTCTGGACTAAATGCAGTTAAGGCACAGCCTGGAAAAAATACTCTTTTCATTTCATTTTCATCTAGTCCCTTTGCATCTGTGGTAAATAGTTTTGAAAAACTATTTTTTTGATGGAATTTAACCGCTCTATTCGGAATAGCTTTAGGAACGCCTTTATTTTTCTTTACAATATCCATTCTTAATTCAAGAAATACTTTATTCAGATCAACCATTTGGGGACACACTTGGGTACAATATCCACATAATGCGCAGGAAAAAGGAATTATTGCCGCTACTTGTTGATCTTCAACTATTTGGGTCAATAGTTCATCAGGAGAATTGCAGTATTGATCTAGCATGGGACAATTATCCATACAGAGTTTACACCCCACACATTTTTCTTTTTCTTTTCTTAACAACTGATTGATTTCATTGTCAAACCTTATATTCATGATATCATCCCTTTTTCATGATACTATCTTTCTAAACTAGTTGAATATGATGATCTTATCATAATCTATTTGTAGTCCTACATGTTCTCCTACTTCAATCATTTGTGAGGATTCTATTTTCAGCTCTGTGTCACCTACCAAAATCGAATAGTATACCTTTCCCCCTGCATATCTGCTGAATTTAACGATCCCCTCTAAGCCAGCTTTTTCCTTTGATATTTCTATATCTCCTGGCCTTATCATTGCTTTCGCTTCTTTACAATCCTCTACTCTCGTATGGAAACTAAGTATTTTGCTTGTAAATCTGCCATTGATTACGCTACCTTGAATATAATTTTTTTCCCCAAAGAAATCAGCTACTTCTATGGAATTTGGTCCTTGATATAATTCTTTTGGCGTACCAAATTGCTTGATTTTCCCATCTAGCATAATAGCAATTTTATCTGATAACATCAATGCCTCTTCCTGATCATGGGTTACAAGAATAGTAGTGATATTTAGTTTTTTTTGAATATCTAGGGTAAATTCTCTCATGGTTTGCCTTAGCTTTATATCTAAGTTGGAAAAAGGCTCATCTAGTAATAGTACCTTCGGCTCTATCGCTAAAGCCCTTGCTAGGGCAATTCTTTGTTTTTGACCCCCCGAAAGCTCATGAGGATATTTTTTGTTGTATCCTTCAAGCTCCACTAATTCAAGCATCGTTTCAACTTGAATCTTTATATCTTTTTTAGCTACTCTTGACATTTTTAAACCAAAACCTATATTTTCCTCCACATTTAAATGTGGAAATAAAAGATGATCTTGAAATACAATGACTGCCCCTCTTTTCTCTACTGGGATTTTATTTATGATATTGTTACCCAATTTTATTTCGCCTTTGTCTGGTTGAACGAGTCCTGCTATAATCTTCAAGGTCGTAGTTTTGCCACAGCCAGAAGGCCCTAGCAAAGAGACGAGCTCCCCTTCTTCTACAGCAAAGCTTATATGATCCAGTACCTTAACTTTGTTGAAGCTTTTTTCAATGCCATTACATATGATTCTAGACATAAGTATACTCCTTCAGTTTGCCTTTATAGAACGTATTCATGGTTTTCTCAACAATCATTAAAAAGATAAACGTTGTACAGACAAATACTACACTATATACCGATCCCATCATTCTGTCCCCGCTTTGTATATAGGGAAACATCTGCATAGAGAAAGTCACGATTTGTCCCCCTCCAATCAAAAGTGTAAGGAAGTATTGACTAAAGGAAATAATGAAGGTCATACTTCCAGCTGAAATGATTCCCGGCAAAATTCTTGGAAATGTCACAAAGCAAAATACTTGATATGGATTGGCGCCTAGGATCCTGGCCTGCACCTCCATGCTTTCCCCTAGAATTTCAAATACATTTTTGAGTATTCGCACACTGTATGGGATACAAGGAATCAGTTGTATTAGCACTACGCCCATAAAGGTATTGGCAATACCCCATCTAATAAATTGAATGTGTATTCCCATAGCTACTGTGACTGTTGGCACGATCACAGGAGCAAAAACAAGAATCTCAATAAGCTTTTTGCCCTTAAATTTATATGTTGCTAAAGCCTTTGCCGCTGGAATAGTGATGATTAGGGTAAAAATAGTAACAATGGTTGATAGAATTATGCTAAACAGCAAGGTAGGTATACTTTTGCTTGTTGGATTGAAAAAATACAACCAGCCCCTCATCCCCCAGCTTTGAGGGAGCAAATTTGGCCATGCCCAGCTTTTTGAAAAGCTCCAGATAAACACAATAACGAGTGGCAATACGAGAAAACCTAAAAAAATAGTTACTATGATTTTATATCTTAATTTTGTCTTGTTTTCCATATGCTTACCTTTCATATTGATAAATTCGTTCGAATGCCTTCATATAGAGCCATGTAAGTGCCATGGCTATTAGAATCATCAAAATATTGATCACCATTGCATAGGGTCTATTATATAACACAGGATTATTGTATTCGATAAAAGCTTGCACAGACAACGTCTTTGGGTTTGTTGGACCTAATAATAGAGGCACTTCATATGCACCAAAGGAAAATGCAAATATGATAATCAACGAAGACAATATACTAGGCATGATTAACGGTAGAATTACATAGAAAAAGACTTGTCGTTTATTCGCTCCCAGATTATAAGCAACATCCGACAATTTGCTGCTAACCTTTGATAAAATCCCATAGGTAGTAATCGCTACAAAGGGGATTCCCTTCCAAAGATATACCAACATAATCCCTACGCCATTTTTTCCATAAAGAACAGCTGGAAAATGGCTATGATCGTTTATCCATCCAATATGATATAAAAGTCTAGGGAATATCCCTGTTTGAGATAGCGTATTTACCATAAGGAGTACGGCTACCAGATGAGGGACAATCACGGGAAGCCTAAACAAGTACTCCACCATTTGTCTCCCATTCCTTAACTGAAGGATTGCATAGGAAAGAAGGACTCCAATAATAATAGCTATGGCAGAAGAGATAAAAGAAGTATACAAGCTAAATCGCAGGGATGCAAAAAAATCTTTATTCTTTAATACCTCTTGATAGTACCTAAAGGTAAATTCATTCAACCCTACTGCAGGAAAATACCCCAGGCTTTGCAGTAAAGCCATGGAGATTCCGAAGAGAAATATTCCTATTAAAACGAATAGTACAGGGGCTAGCAATAGATAGGGTTTAAGTTTCTCTTTCAAGTTAATCACCTTCAACTGGTATTGTCTCCATCCAAATTTTTTCAATAATTGGTATTAGCCTTGCCGGTACCTCTGGAATTCTTTTTTCAGCAAGGATATCTTGTGGAAGGGTCGCCACACCTAGCTCTACAGATGTTAAAATATTTTTTTCTTCCTGGCTGAGCTTATCCTGATCTACTACAGGCAAATCCCCCCATGTTGCTGGGACATACTTGGAGGCTTGGGTTTCAACCTTTAGAATATAATCGATTAAAGCCATCGCACCTGCTTTATTGGGTGCGTTAAAGGGAATCGCTAGGAAATGTGTATTTCCAATGGTGCCTTTTTCAAATATAAAACTTCTTGTAGATTCTTTAAACTCCCCAGTTGCAATCTTTCCTGAGGCATGGTTAGGTTCATATGACATCGTCATCCAAACCTCTCCATCTGCATACATATTATCAAGCAGCGGTACTTCCGCCGGATAGGTTCTTCCTTCCTGCCATAGATAGGGTTTTAATTCCTTTAAATAATCCATTGCTGGCTGGATTGCTTTTCTTACAATTGCTTCATCAGCTTCCATATTTATAAACTGCTCATGTTCTACAATATCACATATGATATTTCTTATGAAGGCAGAGCCCGTAAAATCTGGAGGTGCGGGATAAGTAAATTTCCCAGGGTTAGCTTTTACAAAATCTAATAGTTCTTTATGCCCAATTGGCGGGTTGTCGATATTTTCGCTATCATATATCATAACAAACTGAGCCTTTCCATAGGGGGCTTCATAGCCTTCTATCGGGTGTCCGAAATCATATTTTACATCATCGGAATCCTCATCTATATATTTGTTAAAGTTCGGCAATCTTTCTGTAAAAGGTCCGAATAACAAGTTGTTTTCTTTTGCAGTAAAGAAATTCTCACCATTGATCCACACCACATCGATATTTCCGTTTTCTACGTTCAATTGTTTTTCATTTAATAGCTTATTAAGGATTTCATCTATGTTCATCCCTACTCTTCGCACAGTAATATCATACTCATTTTTTAATTTATCTGATAAATAGCCATCAATCCAAGTATTTATTTTCTCACTTCCGCCCCACCCATAAAATGTTACCGTAGTACCTCTAGCAGCTTTAAGAAGTTCATCAAAATCCTTTTCAAGGACATTCCCTAGGTTAAGATTCTTTTTACTGCATGCAGCTAGGTTAAATATCAGTAGCCCTGACAAAAACAATATGATTACTTTTTTATTCATGTATTTCCCCCACCTTTTTTAAAATGGCTTCTTTAATTATAACGGAAATAGAAATTTTTTCTAGCAAAATCTCATATGGAGAAAAGGGATTGTCTCAACAAGACAATCCCTAGCATTTTTTTCTGTTATCAGATTTCATCCTTTTCTCATCCCTGATCTTTTTCATTAGAAATCCTAATATACTGACTGAAAACAGTATAAGCAGACCAAAAACAAAGGTTTTCACACTGCCTGTAAGCATGCCCCCTACATATGAGTATACAATTGTTGCAGGGAGTTGACCCAGTCCTGTAGCCCATAAAAACGACCATAGGCCCATGGAGGTAAGTCCTGCTGCATAACTTACAATGTCAAAGGATATAAAGGGTAGCAATCTAGCGATTAAAATCGCATATTTTCCATGCTTTTCAAAGAAATGATCAATTTCTTGTAAAGCAAACTTACTCGTAAGCTTTTCCGCTGTATTTCTTCCGTATATTCTAGCTATATAATAACATAAAACTGCGCCAACCATGGCTGATGTCCAAGAAAGGATTGCTCCCTTGACCCATCCAAATAACGCTGCGTTTGCAAAAGTTATCAAAAAAGCTGGCAGAGGTGCAGCAACGGATTGAAACATCATAAGTAAAAAGGATACGATTGGTGCCCATATTCCAAAAGAAAGTATATATCCTTTGATTGCTTCTACATCTAACATACTAAAAATAAATATTACTTTTTTGATCGTGATACTAACGGGATCAATAAACAGGTACATACCTACCAGTAACAATATTACTCCTAGTTTAATCCACGTAGATTTATTCATTGCTTTCAAGTTATCAACAGCCTCTCCACAAAGACATTCCTATCTTTGTTAGAAATCAAATTCAATTTTTAAGTTCTAAACTTTTCAAACTACTACTTTTCTAACTGTAATTCTGAGTTGCCAGCCCATGCATAGAAGCTTGCATCATAGTTTCTTGCATTCTCATATCCCAACATATCAAGTACTATTTGCATATGCGCTGAACGAATACCAGCAGTACAATATGTTATGATTTCATCCTCTTTTTTTATTCCCTGTTGATCTAGAATTGTTTGGATTTGTTGTGCTGTTTTTAAAGTACCATCTTGATTTAAGAATTGATTAAATGTTAAGTTGATCGCTCCAGGTAAATGGCCACCCCTCGCTTCACCAAACTTTGTAGCTCCTTCATATTCATCCTTTTCTCTCACATCGATGATTACTACTTTACCTAATTTACTTACCAACTCGTCAGTTTCAATATTTGTTTTACCTTCTAATGTTGTTAGTTCAACAGGGGTTGGAGTTGCTACAACAGCATCCTTTGATACCTCATACCCTTTTGACTCCCAGAAGCCAAAGCCACCATCTAAAATCTTAGTATTGTTGAAACCAGCTCTTCTAAGCATCCAGACGATTCTTCCATCTTCTCCCCAACCGCTAACTGCGTTGGTATATACTACGATTTCCTTTTCCTTTGTTATTCCAAGAGCAGATAACTTTTCTGCTAAGGTTTTTGGTGCTAAAACAGTTCCCCAGTTGGGATCTCCAGGTGCACCTTGCATATCTGCAAACCCTTGCCATGTAGCAACGATTGCTCCAGGAATATGTCCTTTATCATAAGCTTCTTGCCCTCTTGCATCTAGAATTAATAAATCTTCTCTATTAAGGTTTTCTTTCAACCAGTCAACATTAACTACATAACTATCATCTACAAATGCTACTGTTGCAGTCTCTTCTAATAACTCATTATAAGGCCATTTCCCTTGACCATTTTCTAATATAAATAAGCGGTCCCC
This sequence comes from uncultured Anaerosolibacter sp., assembly GCA_937948705.1. The sequence goes on from CALECF010000110.1 coordinate 9,894, forward strand.
TTTGACGCCTTTTGTTTGTAAGTAATCAATGGTTCTTTGTGCACCACCTGCTCCACCAGGACAAATTACGACGATTGGCTGTTCTCCATCTAATTGTGGCAACACAGCATCTAATTTAGCTCTTTCTTCATCTGTTTTTACGGGATATGCATGGGTTGGAATTGCCCCTTTAATATGATGAACATCCCACTCTTCTTTTACTTGGATATCAAGTAATATAATGTTATCGCCTTTTTCGATTGCTTCCTTTGTTTGTTCAGCGGTATAGTAATTATAAGTTTTGTCAGCTGCAGTATCTTCTGTTTTGTTCGTACATCCGCTAACTATAAATACTAGAACTAACATTAGCACCAGCATTGATGCAAATTTTTTCATCTTTTTCTCTCCCTTTAATTTTTTTATTGTATGTTATTGTTTTGGCCTTTAGATTTTAACATATCTACTTAATGAAATATAATTGATTTCTTCTATTGTATCGTGTGGTATCATAAGAATTTCTTATATAACGAATTTTAGCTTGGCCAAATTATATATTTTTATAAAACTGTATTCAAAAATACTATAGTTATCTGATACATCATTGAATATTTCTATTAGACCAATAATCAACAACTATATAATATAATCATGTTACACAAGCATGAATAATTAGGACTAATAATTTTTTTGAGGAGTGATTTTGTGAAAAAGAATTTGCTTATTATTTTTCTTTTTGCAGTGGTTGCTGTATTTACAGCTGGCTGTACTGCTAAAGTAGAAGAAACCAAACCTATAGAGAGTCCTTCTGAGAACAACGCTGTTGAGACTGTCGCAAAAACAAAAGTATTCGTGACAGCAGATTGGCTAAAAAGCGTAATTGATGGAAACCAGCCTGAATCCAAGGATTACAAGATTATCGAAGCAGCTTGGGGACCTGTTAGTGAAGATAAAGAATATCTGGCAGCTCATATACCTGGAGCGGTGCATCTAAACACAGATGATATCGAAGAATCAACCTATTGGAATATAAAGACAGGCGACGAGATAAAAAAGGTTATGGCCGATTATGGTATAACTAAAGATACCACTGTCATTGTTTATGGTGCTGACTCTGGTGCTGCCAGATTTGCACTCGTATGTCTATGGGCAGGCGTTGAGAATGTAAAAGTACTTGATGGTGGTCTGAATGCCTGGACAAAAGCAGGATATGCAACCAATAAAGATATAGAGAATCCAGTAGCAACTACAAATGATTTTGGTATAGCAATACCAGCACATCCTGAATATGTTTTATCTATGCCTCAAGATGTAAAGGCTGAAATAGTTAATAATGATAATTTCAGATTGGTTAGTATAAGAAGCTTAGATGAATTCGAAGGTAAAACAAGTGGATATGGCTACATAAAAAAAGCAGGAGAACCAGAAGGTGCAGTATGGGGATATGATGAACCTGACTATCGTAATGAGGATGGAACCTTTATTGATTTTGAAAAAGCAGTGGCAATGTGGAATGAACAAGGTATTACAAAAAATAACGAAATTGCATTTTACTGTGGTACTGGCTGGAGGGCAACGATTCCATTCTTAATGGCCTATGAAAACGGATGGGAAAACATAAAATTATATGATGGCGGTTGGTTCGTATGGCAGATGGATCCGAATAATCCGATACAATCGATTACACCAGAAGAAGCAGCAGCTAAATATAAATAAGTTATAAAATCAAAATGTCTGAATGCCAAAAGGCTTCAGACATTTTTTGTCTAAATAAAGATAAAAGATGAGTTTGCTTCAAATTTCTATCTATTTAAATATACTATTGTTTTTAGATCCTGTATCAATACAATCATTCCTAAAATCAAACTAATAAAATAATAGGAACGATAGCTTTCTATTGAATATACCAAAGTAAAAAATATAAACACAAGAGTGAGCATTACTGCTACGATTAACATGAATAGAATTTTTTTGCATATAGCATAACTACGTTTTTTCTTTAACGCATATAGAATAATAGAAACAGACAGTATTCCCAAAAATGCAGTTGAAAAATATTGTAATACAGTAATAGGATATTGTGCCTCCCACTTCTGATTCATAAACACTACATACCTCATCATCCCCATCTTTTTCATAGAAAATTCTTGTATGCCAAATGCTGCAATCAGTAAGACTGCTTGGAGTATTGTAGATACCCTGTAAAAAACTTTATTCACCCTAAATGTCCCCTTTATCATTCAAGTCATATAAATATTCTACCAAAATTATTCATAAAATGCTCTACAAAGCCACTAATTTAATACAATATATCATACTAAAATTCCTTTCACTGAAAAGAGTCCAAGCCTTTGGTTCCAGAGTACCATAATAATAAAAAACTTTCCATGAGCGATTCTCATCGAAGGGGACTATAAGCTCCTATATTGCTCCCTAACCACTAAGGCTACGGTCTCAACGTGCATGGTGTGTTGCAGTTAGCATGTGTATAACTTCTTAGTTATATAATGTGTCGAAGAAGAACGAAATCGCTACCGCGATGGCTTTTAAAAACACTAACTGCATAAAAAATATATAAAAAAAGTGAAAAGTATGTGCTTTTGTGGTATTGTTTAATCGCCAAAGAAAACAAACCCCAGAAAGGAGACATACTTTT
>CALECF010000111.1 GCA_937948705.1 uncultured Anaerosolibacter sp.
TTCACGAATCGCCCTTTTTTCTTGGTCTGAATCTATACAACGCTATGCAGGGAACAAAATCTGTTTTTCAAGACATAGGCTGAGGGAGAGGTCTCTGATGCCTACGGAGTCAAACAGGACTGTGAGAATGTCACTACGAAGCTCTCGGATTTCACCGATACCGAACTTAGGATGAATCACCTTAGAACCTATAGAAAAAGCGTGGAGGGGTTGATCCAGGATTGTAGGGGATAGCAATACCTTCTCATCTGGATAAACTCCATGAAGCTGTAGTTTCTTGGCACAGCTGGCTACTTCTTCAATGAAACGGGAGGCCTTCATCAACTCCCCATTCTTTAGCTTTACAACCAGTAGCCCCAGGCGTATTTTTGCCCTAGTCATACCCACGTAAAACAATCTCCGTTCTTCCTCTAGTAGAGAAAAATCTCCTTTTCGTGCCTGTTCAATGCTAGACTTCGTAGGAAAATGCTGTTCAAAGAGGTCAACCATAAGAACGTGGTCAAACTCCAATCCCTTAGCCGAATGGATGGTAGACAATACCACAGCATTTTCATAACGATTGCGTTGCGATGCCTCAATAATTTTTTGAAGATCTTCAAATCGATACAGAAACTGTTGAATGGAGTCAGTCCCACTGGCCATCGTTTTTAACTGCGAGAGAATCAGATCTAGACCATCTAGAGAACCATTCTTATAATGGGACTCGAGGTACGCCCTATAGTTTAAGGAATATTCAATGTAATGAATAGCATCCTTGGGAAGTAGGGTGGCCAATTCTGTAAAGCTAAGACAAATACGGTGAATATTATCCCGTTGATAGTTCCGAAAGTCTGGAAAGTTTAGGAGTCTATCAAAAACAGAAGGATAGTTTGATCCTTTGCTATACTGGATAGCAGTTTTAGGGATATAGCCGTTCATCTTATAATAGATTCGTTCAAGACTCTCAAAATCACTAAAATCTAAAGACAGTCTCATAAACGAAAGTATATCCTGGACAATCCAATGGCGAAAAAATAGGTTCTTGTTATCACGGATATAAAAGGGTATTCCGTGACTATCTAGTTTGTCAGCTAAGGTAATGGCAGACATATTATTACGATAAAGAATGGCGATGCTGGATAATTCTTTGTGATCGGATAGTTGATCAATGATATAGTTTAATTGATCCTGCTCATCCTTTAGGGTAATCATTTGCAAACCTCTTTGATTTTCATGATTAGAAAACAATTTTTTGGGATATCTCACCTGGTTGGTCTGGATGAAAGCGTCACTGAGCTCGACAATATCTTTGGGGCAGCGGTAATTTTGCTCCATGAAAAAGGACGCAGCCCCTGGATAGGTATCCTGAAAATGTAGGAGCATCTGGGGATATGCCCCCCTAAATCCATAGATGGATTGGTCATCATCGGCCACCATAAACAAATTACGCTGGGTGCCAGCCAGGAGTTTGATAATCTCATGTTGCACTTTAGAAGTATCTTGGGCTTCATCTACCTGGATATAAGGATATCGCTGATGGCAATACTGGAGGAGGGTATTATCCTTCCTTAGAATTTCCAAGGCCATGGTGAGCATATCATCAAAATCTAAAAAATGATGTTTGTTTTTATAGCTTTCGTATTGAATATAGATTTCTTGAAGATGATCAATATCACGGTTTTCTTTACAATAGGTTTCCAAGGGAATCATAGCGTTTTTTATATAGCTAATGGCGCTGATTAAATCTTCTAGTTGGTCTTCTGAAATGTAACCCTTGCTAATTTGATGATAGAGTTGTTTCAGTATAAATGTTTTGTTCCGATGAACTTCCTCGCCTTCGATCAAGGTATATTGAATCTGCTGCTTTCGTCCATATTCACGAATGAGTTTATAAGCAAAGCCATGAATAGTGGAAAAAGGAACCTTTCCCTTGACGGCAGATCCAAATAAGCTGGTAAACCTCTTACCCATGTCATTGGCAGAGGCTTTACTAAAGGTGATAGATAATATCTTCTCAGGTCTTATTTTATGATAAAGAATCAAATAAGCCGTCCTACAAATGAGCATGGTGGTTTTACCTGCTCCTGGTACTGCCAAGACAATGGCGGGACCATCCTTATGTAAAACAGCTAGTTTTTGTTGTTCGTTCAGGCCGATATGAAATTTGCTTTTTAAAAACTGGAAAAAGGGATTTTGCAACGATGAGGCCTCCTTCTAGGCATGTATATAAAAAACGATGTTAAGCATAAGAGTAGTATACCATATCTTTGTGCCGTCTTGAAAACACCAACTTATGAAAAGCCAATTATTTGTCTAAGCTATTATCGTGGAAGATTTTACGGTAGAGGGAGCTTAGATATGGAATTAAAGCATTATCAGGGGAAGATACGAAGATTTTATTTATCTCATTTTCAAAGAAATTATGTAGAGAATCAGTTAGAAAAGAGAGAGGGCAGCTGTAAAATGTGTGGGCGGTGCTGCCAGTTGGGCTATCGATGTCCTTTTCTAACAAGCAGAGATACTTGTTCTGTGTATATGGAGCATCGTTGGATGAGGCCTGCCCAGTGTGGGCAATTTCCCATAGATCAAAGAGATATGAAGGAGATGGATCATCCCCAATGTGGGTATTATTTTGAAAAATAAAAG
>CALECF010000112.1 GCA_937948705.1 uncultured Anaerosolibacter sp.
ATGGCTTAGGGGTATCATCGGTGATTTCTTTCATCCTAGATCCTTTGCCACCACATAAGATTACGACTTTCATATATCGCTCCCCCCAATAGATATTTTGAATCATTTATTCGTTCATGAAAATTAATCGTCCAACCTTCTTAATTTAATTTATGTAGACAAGTGAGTTTTTGTTACTGTAGATTTAATGATTTAATGGAGGAGGTTACTGAAGTTCAAAAGACGAATCCACCCACATGATCCTATGAAAGAAAATTGACAGGTTATTCATATTACACCCTGTCAACGAAACGACCTTATCGACATCTTCTGTGTCTCAATTATATTAGGGAAGCGTAAACCTCCAGTACCTTCTTAGAAATTCTATGCCATGTGAAATGCTCCTCAATATAATTACATAAATCTGGTGTAGGCTGCTTATGAAGGGCTGACATGGTTGCATTGTAAATTGAATTGACATTTGATGGATTACAATAGTTTGCATAGTGTGCCAATATTTCTTTAGCGGAGCCAATCTCGGTAGATACAACATTACAACCAGCAATGCCAGCTTCTAGACTGGCTAGGCCAGGGTACTCTATCCAACTAGGGAGTACATGGACCAATGCCCCTTTATACAGGGACTTCAGCGCCTCTCTTTTTATATCTTGCAAAATCATAATGTTCTCTTTTTTTTGATTTATGCATTCCTTATAATATTGTTTGTCATTTATTGAACCAACCAACAGAATAGAAATTCCTTCTTTGGACATCGCTTTCAAAAGATTTAATTGATTTTTTTGAGGATGGATTCTTCCTACACAAAGAATATATTCCCTGATACCGTATTTATCTCTTATATAATCTTTATTACCATTCTTAAAGCTCTCGTCCACACCATAGGGGATAATGACATATTTAGTATCTATCTGATAATTTTTTTTGATAAGCTCTACTTCTCCCATGGCATGAGGTAAGTACACGTCGCAATTTTCAAATAAGTATTTTCTTTTGACCTCGCTTTTTTCCCATGCTTCCTTTTGCGTATTTTGATGGGTCTGCATGTAGTAATCTCGTAAGTCCCAATAGATAGGCGTCAAAACAACTTTTTTCCTATACCTTTGGGCATTCTTCATAAACCCATAGCTTTCCCGCGTTCTGACCGTGTTAAATAGGTGGATAAGATCATAACTTTTCACATTGATATTTTCATCGGTACAAACATCAATTTTTATGCCGAGGGACTGCAGGTGCTTTCGTAAATTTAAAAATACAATGCTATCTCCTGCAACATTATTCATAAAGTCCTTTCGAATCTGAAACAGTATTTTCATTGAACAGCCACCTAACTTCCCTAGAATTTTAGGTCATTTAGACAAAATAAATCCCTTATATTAGCCTATGATGAAGTATTTTACCTTGTTACTTATTTTAAAATAGAATCTTTCAAGAATGTTTCAGATGAATGGATGGAATCCAGTCATTTTTTGCACTTTTCTTTTATACATTATAAATGGGACACTATTAAAAGAGGAGGTGGTCGCTATGAAGAGGAATCCTTTATATCAGTATATTCATTTTCATTCATCTGAATATGTCTATATCTTTTATAAAATAGATGATGGATTGTTTGTAAGGATCCTTAAAGACAATCATGAGTTTTCAAATAAAAAAATATCAGATAATGTGATGGATTTCGCCGTTGAAGTGGATGAATTAGGCATATTTCATCTTGTATGTTTAGCATTAAATGGTGAGCTAGTATACTGGAAAAATCGCGAATTCCATTGGCATCACAGAATTCTCACAAAGTACGATAGCTCGTTTTACAAATTTAAGGGGTTGAAGCTCTTTCTTTGTCACCAGAAAATTCATATACTTTTGGCTATGGCAAATGAATTGAATCCTGAGTTGTGGACCCTAAAGCATCACTATTGGAACAATACGGTATGGCATAATAAAAAGATATGTGAAATGAACTGTGGAAAATATGATCATCCTTACCAAGGAGATATTGATAAGAATGACCATATTCATATTGTTTATAAGTCCAGACAGAATGGAAAAACCCAAATCTACTATAGCAAATTTAACATACTACATAACATGTGGAGTACACCACAAAAAATGAGTACTTTATCCAAAGAAAACAATCATCCCTTCATTTTCTGTGATCACGAGAACGGGCTACATTTGGTATGGTCTTGTTTAGAAAATGGTAGTTATGAAATCCTATATAGACATGATCAAAATAGTCCTACGCCTAAAGCTAATTGGTCTGAGGCTGCTAAACTCTCTTTAGAGAATTCCAACTGTACCCACCCCCTCATATTAGAATGTGATGACGAACTAAAGATTTTATGGAAACAAAACAATGATTATTATATTGGAAGGTTAAGCCCTAATGAACGTTCTGTAGATGAGGCTATGCTGCTATCCATGCCTGGTGGTGAAAGGCTTTTCCTCATCTCTGTCATTGGTCATACATATAAATTATATCCATATGTAAAGCTCATTCTAGGTTATGGCGTTGCCGATGATAAAGGTATGTATATTTTAGGTCTAGATGACATTCGGAACGACAAAACTTCTTTTGACGACCAAGGCCCATATCATGAAGGTCACTCTGCATTCTATACGAATCATGATGATTTGACTTCCCATACAACCACTAGGGTATCATCTGGGAAGTTTCGGTCCAAAGGCAGTGTTGAAGACAATTCACAGATTGGAAACAAGAATGAGGCCCAAACTATGGGTGATTCTAACATAAACACAAGCTATTCATCTGAGGATATAGGAAATCTTTCACTTACTCCTCAGGATCTAATAATAAAGATCGGTGTGATAGAAGGCAAAATAGAGAAGGTGTATGACCAATTGACATACTTAACAGAGAAAATGGAAGTTATAGCTCCAGCACTATCTACTTTGAGTGAGCAGGGAATTCAACTACAGGAGTATATGGCTACCATACGCAATGAAAAAAACGGGTTATTTCGCTGGCTCAAATAGAATTTAAAATAATCTATATTAACCAGTGAGTACTTATCATTTCCCATGGGTTAAAAAAATAGATGTTCTCATTGAGAACATCTATTTTTGTTTTAGAAGCCTATTCCAGGTCCTGTGATAAAGTCATCGAGTTGTGGCGGGAAGAATGCTGGTGGCAATTCTTCATTGAAATCTTCACAAACTGGTCTATCTGGTCTTCTCTCACATGGAGCTGGTGGTGGGCAGAAGCCAAATGCAGGAATGACTAGCTGTACTTCTAGCTCACACTTGATTACGTTGTAAATACCAACTGTGAATTCAGCACAGCAGACATTTTCATAAGGATCATATGCGTCACATGAGTTATTACAATCATCCCTAACTACTCTTGCATCCAATACCCTTGCTACAATTTCTAATTTGATGATTTCTTCGTCAATCGTTTCTCTTCCAGTTTCTCTAATAATTGCAGCAGGCTCTGGACAGTATAGTGGGCCAACTGTCTCACTTCTTCTAAGCAATAGTTCATTGTCTGTGGACACTGTACCATCATCATAGACTACGTCATATAAGATTCTTAATTGGTAGGTATAACTGATTAACTTCCTATTTGCGTCACCAGGGATAGCTCTTCTGTTGATTACTCTGAATGATCCAGGAACAATTCCTTCTACTCTGGCATTAATAATGTCATCGGCGCTGCAGTCAATTCTAAAACGAAGATTTGAATCGAAAATTATTCCCTGATCTAGATCCTCTTGCTCGCAATCGCCAACAAGGCATAATCTTAATAGACAAGAGTCATATACTTTTGGTATTTGAACACATACTAGTTCGCATGCATTTCCAAACTGCTCCCTTAATTCTTCTGGAATAACACCAGGTGTGTATAAACTGATTCCACACCCTGATGGAGTTTGTCTGTACATACATTTTCCCCCTTCTTTTTAATAAATTTTATAGAATACATTTTTTAGCAGTTAAAACTGTCTTTTCTAATTGTATATTATGTATTGCTTATCTTTTTGGTGATAAAAAATTTAATCCTCTCGTAAACTGCTCTAACATATTGTTATCTCTGTAATAATATATTTAATTAAGGCGGGTGATGTGAATGATTCAAGAAAAAAAATTAGATATAATCTTAACTTCATCTATGAACAGCATGAAATTTTTCTCCCTAAATCAAAACGGTGTTGGATATCGAAATATAGACAATACAGATATTGTCAATCTTTATGATGGAAGTATTATGGAATACGATTTGGATGTTGATGGACAGGGGAACATAGGCTTGGTTTTTTTGGACAGTACAGGAAAGTTGCATTATTACTTTTACGATGGTCGAAAATGGAGTACTTATTCCATCCATCACTTTAACCTTCTATTCGAAGAAATAAAAGATCTGAGCATACGATTTTCAGTTCATACTCCAATCATTACTTTTTGCAGCCGCAATCATTCAAGTTCAAATCAGTGGTCTATTAGCACCTTTCAGAAACTAGAAAATAGTTGGAAAAGAGATGTCATAGCAAAGGTATACTTAAGTGCAGATACTGTCCCTTATAAGATTGTAAAAGATCGAAAAGACAATTTATATCTCTTTTATCTAAGTAATCATAATATCGTATACGATATCAATATTATGATTTTTCATCAACAGTCTCAAACATGGTCTCAACCACTTTTCCTAAACAACTGTATATTTATTAAATACTTTCATATAGATGCCCTTGTTGATGCCAATGGTGGAGTACATGTCATATGGATTGATAAATATAAAAAAAATTATTGCATCAAATATAGCTACCGAGCATCCTTTAAGGGAGCTCAGTCAAATCCGTCTGTTATCATGGAGTTTACTGAACCCCTTGTATGGACCCAACTCTATATGACACAGCAGTCTCTTTATGTCTACGGCCTGCAAAAAGAAAGGGTTTACAGTTCTTCTAAACCTTTAAAAAATACCTTTGGGCTTTCAAAGTGGCAACAGACAACAGCCTTAAGCTACGAATATGATCAATTGACACTTTATAAATCGTTAGGTAGTAAAAGGGATTATATGGCCAATTATATACTTACGCCCTCAGGAGATGAATATAGACCTATTCCCGTAGACGAAATAGAGACTTCGCCCCAAAATAGCTTTATTCCCTTAACCAATCATCAAGGTGATGAATTTCAGCGGCCCATTCATATGGAAAAACTTCAGGAGTCCATGGTCAATCATTCCAATGAAAGTAATGATATTCTCCGCTACAAAGGAGAATTGTTTAAGAAGAATCAACAGCTTGAAGTAAATCAAGGTCTTTTGAAATCTTTGCAAGGTGAATTATCTTTTATGAAGCAGGAAATAAGAACCCTTCAGGAGCAGCATAAAAAAAGCACTCAGTTTTTGAATGACGCTGCTGAAACCCACAGGAAGTTTCATGAGCGCTTGGACCATCTGAATCAAATCTTTGAAAGTAGATTGTCTCAGATGGATCTCTCTGAAGTGAAAAAAAAGCTGGAGATTCTCTCCCAGGAAGTGGAGAAAAGCAGAACCGATGTTACAGAATCCTTGATGACAAACAAAGAGTTGAAGGAAGCCGTAGAGGCCCTTCAAAGGGCCGGTTTGTTCCGAAAAATTTTCAGTTAAACATAAAAGGAATGTTATTGTGTGAGCTCATAACATTCCTTTTTTCCATGTACTATCTATTTATTTTGATATATTCTTTTTTATTGTCTGCTGATGTGGTTATTTTATAAAGTCCCTGATAGTTGATTTTTGCTTGCTTAATAAGCTTTATTCCATCCTCTAAATCTTTCTCATAGATATAAATACCTGTATTACATGATTTGCCTACTGCTCTGGGTGCTTTCCTAAAAGTGCATTTCACATTATGTCTTCGAAAGAGTTCTTCTATATAATATCCATGATAGTTAGATGAAAAAACAAAAATATAACTCTCCTCATATTGCACAAGCCATCATCTCCTTGTTTAGTCTTTAATATTATACTATTCGACTGCTTGTAATAAGGAACATATAATAGGAAAGGGCAGAAAAAAACCCCAGGCGTCCCTGGGGCTATAGATTATTGAAAATCCTTGTAAATGTATTCAGATGTCATGAGCTGAAGTAATGCACCATACTCGATATTGAATCTAACTTCATCTCCAACATTATATACGGATGTACAGTCGGTCACATCTACGATCAGATGATCACTACTGGCTCCAAGAATCACCATATTAGGGTCCAATGGAATGATATTCTGAACAGTGATATCCTGTCTTCCGATGGCAAGAATTGCTCTTTTACGCAATCCTTTATCTTCGAAGGTTGGTTTATTGCCAAAAGCATCCATTCCTATTTCACCAATAGGAATAGAAGGCTTTTCCTTTAGCTCAACTACCTCTGTAACTAGGGTAAAAGCATCTTGATAGGTATCTTTTATTGGGTCCCCATAGGCTGTTTCTCTCCCTAAGACAATAGATTCTCCTAAGCGCAAATGATTAATTCGATCAGGCATCTCTCCTTTTTCCAAGAGATATAGGCTGCTGGAATTTCCTCCTGATACGATATTGAGAGATAGATTGAACCTTGCTTCAATGACTTCTGCTAGTTCCGCCAATCGCCCTAAATTAGTATTATTTGGAATGACACCGCCGTAGCATGTTAAATTTGTGCCAATACCCAACAAATTGATATTATCAAGTTTTATGATTTCAGCAATGGTATCTTCCATTTGGTCCTGCCATATGCCCTCCCGTAAGTCCCCCAGATCAATCATTAATATGATGTTATGCATTTTTTCTAATTCCTTGGCCGCTGCATCTAAGGCTGCAATGGTTTTTATCTCAGAATTCAAACTAATATCGGCATATTGTACTGTTTCTCTCGCTTGACTAATCATAGGCAATCTCAGCAATAGCTTCTGGGCATTCATCTCCTGGAGCTTCATTAGGTTTTCAATTCTAGAATCAGCTAGCATCGTAACGCCACTGTCAACAAGGGCCTGGGCAATCACAGGTATTCCACAAAACACCTTTGTTACTGCAGCCACATCGATACCTTTCTCTCCACATAATTTGGTCAACGTGAGAGTATTGTGTCTGATTTTATCGATATTGACCTCAATTCTAGGACAAATCTTCACACGATCTCCTCCTATTCCTAAATCTATAGCCGGGAATTTTTTCCCGGCTAATAGCTAGTTGATATTCATGCTTTGCTTCATCAAATTTAAAGCAGCTTCAGGGTATCTCTTGGACAGTACCCCGAGGGATGCCATGATATAATCATTATCTATTAGTATCTGAGCCTCTTTTGTAGGAAGTAAACTATCTCCTTTATTGTGCTGGGCGATCTGCTTTAAAATCTCTAATCTCCCAGGGAGTCTCGTCAGGGCACCTCCTGTTCCAACAATCCACTTGATATCAGTAAGATCCTTGCCTTCTGCAAGTGTTTTCTTGCCTGCTGGTCCATAGAGATGTCTAAACTTACCTACATGTCGATCCATAGCTGTTAACACTGCTTCTACAGTAAGAATCTCCACAAATTTCTTCAATTCATCTGTATCTGGTATTGGTTTGTGCCTACCCATCAATTCCTCAATATCGCAACCCATTTGTTGAGAAAGCTTATCTTTCCCAATTCTTTCAACAATATTGGACATATTTACATAGACACCCAGATCACCTTCTACGGTTCTCTTGGCTTCAGGTTCGGGACTGATTAATATCCTATTCACTTCTTCACTACCCGCAGTTACTGAGTGAACGTCGGTGGTAGCGCCACCAACATCAAGGGTGACCAAATCACCAATGGCTTCTTTTAAAAGCTTAGAAGCCTCCATCACAGCGCCTGGTGTAGGAATAATAGGGCCAGTAACCAATTCTCGTACCTTCGCCATACCTGGGGCATGAATAATATGATCCTCAAAGGCATCTTGAATGACCTTTCTGGTTGGCTCAATATTGAGTTGATCAATTTTAGGATACACATTTTCCACAACATATAACTGATTAGACTTATTCTTGAAAATCTCTTTTATTTCTTCTTGGTTTTCAACGTTGCCAGCATAAATAATGGGTACATGGGTATCCATATCAGCAATAAGCTCTGCGTTATAGAGGGCTGTGTCCCGTTCTCCATAGTCGACACCACCGGCAATTAAAATCAGATTCGGGTGGATCTCCTTAATTTTACCAAGGTCAGTTCTTCTTAATTTCCCTGCAGTAACATTATGGATGATGGCTCCCGCTCCTAGGGCAGCCTCTTTTGCAGCCCGAACGGTCATGTCATAGACCAGACCATGAACTGTCATTTTTAACCCACCTGCTGCACTGCTGGTAGCCAACATTTCATCATAGGATATCTCGTCTATCCCAAGCTTCTTCTTAAGATCGTCCATTGCACCCTGGAGTCCTATATTCACATCTCCCTCTAAAACTGTTGTTGGCGCTTGACCTTGACCAAGAAACTTAGGGTGGTTTGTATGAATATCCGCAAAAGCGTTTACCACGGTTGTAGTACTTCCTATCTCAGCAACTAATACATTAATTTTCATGTTAATGCCTCGTTTCCTACTTATTTCCTAACATCTCATTTCTTCTCTTTACCAGGAATGTGGCTACATTGATTCCCTTTGTACCTCTTCCAAAACCTGCATCCATTCCGTATTTCACAGCGATTTCAGGTGTTACTTGGGTTCCACCGGCACAGATCATGATTCTATCTCTAACGCCTTTTTCTACTGCATAATCATGAATTCTCTTCATGTTTTTATAGTGAATATCATCATGGCTAATGATGGTTGAAGCCAATATTGCATCTGCATTTAATTCAATTGCAGCATCTACAAGCTTTTCAATTGGGCATGAAGTGCCAAGATATTCAACCTCGATACCCCATTTTTCAATACCGCCATGCTTAATGTCGATCACTTCTCTCATACCTACAGAATGCTCATCTTCTCCTACTGTACCAGCGACTACTTTCATAGGCTTCGCATTCATTTCTTCCCATAGTTCTTCATTTGACATTATTTCTGGTTCGTCAGGCACTACGATCGTGTTCAAATCAATATCAAATCCAACAGTACCTTTTAATTGAACTCTTGTAGCTTCAGAAGGATGCATCTCTTCAATATGCATGACTTCCACATCACTCAATCCAAGCTTTTTACCCACCTCGATTGCAGCATATTCTGCTACTCTTCTTGATGTTGGTAAAAGTACCTCTACTTGAACAATACCGTCACCCAGCCATTGAACTTCAGGCTTGATAAGGGATGTGCTTCTATATTTTTCAGACTCATCCAGTCTTGTATATACATTGTCACTTTCATCCAATTCATCAATAAATATAATCTTTTCTGGATTTTCAAAAGTGCCGCCATTGATAAGATTTGAAGGACTCTCCACTGCACTTGGATCATACTGCGCTACGTTATTATGACCAAAGTGAGCTGTTACTGGTGCCATATAATCTTCATCTCTTTCAAATACAGTTCCGAAGCCTAAACCACCATCAATTTTTCTTCCGATTCCATCGCCATGTCTTTCTGGATACATACCAGAATCAACAAAGAATCCTTTTTCTACTGCCTCGAAGTAGCCACCTTCTTGGATAATCTCTTCTAGGTATAGAACCGTTCTTTCTTTTAATTCTCTAACTTGATCTCTTAGGAAGCCTTCTTTTTTTAATTCTACCATTTCCATTAAGGAATCTAGTATTGTCAAAGTTTGCTTTGCAGTATCGCATGCTTCAATGTTGTACATATGCCATGGCACGTTTCTACCTTCATCTGGAGTAATGGTTGATTGAATATCCGCACTTGTTAATCTGGATAGCAGCATATTCAATACATGGGTTACTGTCGCTTCTCTAGAGGAGGAAGTAATATACTTTGTATTCATTTGTGCTCTCATCTTATACTCATCAAAAAGTTCTCTTAGTGCAACAGCATAAGGTAAATCATACTTTAAGCTAGGTGCTGGTGCAGCAGTTGGAGGTACCGTTGATAAACAGATATTCTCCTTCTTCATTCCAACTTTATAGGAAAACAAGGAATTAATACCATGTTGTACCATCAGTTCAGGCATAACCTTCCAAGCATCTCTAGCTGTGGCGTTGGCATTATGGGCCCCATCAATTTGTGCCATGTTCGCCCAAGTCATGATATTTTTTGCTTCTGCAGCATCTACAAAGGATCTAACCATGTTGATGTTTCTATAGAGTATATTGTATTGAGGATCTTGATGGGCACCGTTTACGCCTTCCTCTGCAAACATAACTGCAATATCAGGACCTGCTACACCACTAACATAAGAATGGTAATTAATTGGACGTCCCACTTCTTCTTCGATCAAATCAAGAGCTTTTCTTTGAGCCCTTACAATTTTCCTAGAAACAGCGATACCACCGATTCCCTGTGGTGTTCCTTCAATCAATCCATCATAGTGAGATTGACCTGCGGTTCGAATAACCATGATATGGTCCGCACCATGCCATGCTGCCATTCTCATTCTACGGATATCATCTTCAAATCTTCCAGATGCAATCTCAGTAGTGATCGTATGAATTGGTTGTGGATCAATATTTCCCATATAGGCAGCAGATGGAATCGGGATAGAATTTTTCAAAGGTTCTGAACAATCATTGTATGTGAAAGGTCCCATTTGGAGGTTCTCAACTTTCTTTCTCCAAGTCCAACCTCTTCGTTTCGGTGTGTATTTATCAAGATCTTTTAGTATTTCTCTAACATTTATTTTTTCATTTACTTTTAACTGCTCCATTATTTTTCCCCTCCTTTAAACATGGTTACAGCCTCGTCCCAATGCTTACCTTCCATCAATTCGAGACCAGCTTGTCGAAGCGGAATATTCTTTTCCTTAGAAACCTTGTAAATAACATGACCAGCACCTTTGCCCATTAGCCCTCGATCCATGACACCATCAACAATGGTTTTTGCTTCTAAGCTTGAGAACCCCATTCTTAGTAATACTGATCGCTCAATGGCAGGTGTAGTATTCTTCTTCGCTAAATCTACCAAAGGATCTACTACCTGCTCCATTAATCCCCAAAATTTTTGCTTTAATGCTTCATCAGACAATGATGCCAGGTGTTTTCTTCTCTCTTGGAAATCGTCTTCCCGTACAATATAACCTTTCATTCATTTCCCTCCTAATTCTCATAGATTTTTTATGGGTCCTATAGGGAGTAAACAATTGCATACTCCCTTTACCCTTTCATATGTTTCTATAATTTAATGTTTCTCTCTTCTATGGCTTCTTTCACAAAATCATATGATGACTTTGTTTCTTGCACTAGAAACTCCATGTCCGCTTCAGTTATCTTCTCTATTCCACGGATTTCAAAGCAGTTTTTAATATATGATTTTCTAATCTTATTCATATCTATATCTCTTGCTTTAATGAAGCTTGGATGCTCAGGTAATATAATGTTTATACCTGGAATTTCTACCTCAGGGTTTCCAAATCGAATCTCAATACCATTGTCACGGGCAAAGGAAAGTTGCGCCTGAATGTGCTTTCCTGCCCCTGTATACTCAGTCTCCTGTACGACAATAATCTGATTTTCATCTAGCTCCTGAGCAATGCTAAAAGCAGCAGCTAAAGATGTATTCCCAGCGGGTCCTCTTTCTAATCCCTCAAGCTGTGCTAGGGCTTCTGTCATGTAGAACACCTCGCCTTGAGAAACGGTTACATAACGATCCATGTATCTCAATGGTCTAGCCGCTGATCTAGGAACGTCAGAACGATCTGGCCAGGTAGAAAATGGCATCCCAAAGCCTGTATGTCCTGTTGTAAATGATTTCTTATTGAACTGTTCATCAGATGCCATGTGAAGTCCTTGAAGACTTACGCTGGCTCCGACTATACTTACGTTCTCTGCCCCTGCCTTCATTAGTCCTCGGGCTGTACCCGTTAGATTACCGCCACCAGCATTGGTACATACGACAACATCCGGATCTCTTCCAATCTTTTCTCTAAACTGCATGGCCAATTCATACCCTAATGTCTCTACCCCTGCAATACCGAAAGGCGTATATAATGAGGCATTAAAGTATCCCGTTTCCTCTAGTAGTTTCAAGAAGATATAGAATAATTCTGGACCAACTGTCAGTTGAACAACCTCAGCACCGTAAGCTTCACATTTTCTTGCCTTCTCGATAATCTCTGGCTGGCCTATTCCTTTGCTATCATAACATTCCTGTACGATGATGCACTTTAAACCATGCATGGCAGCTTGACTAGCGACAGCCGCTCCATAATTTCCACTTGTAGCTGCGATGACGCCTTTATATCCAAGTTTTTTAGCATGATATACAGCATTGGCCGCTCGTCTGGCCTTGAAGCTCCCTGATGGATTCGAGGCTTCGTCTTTTATAAAGATTCTTGCCCCTTTCCCCTCAGGTGCCATCTTTCTTGCTAAGGCGGTTAAATTCTTTAGTTCAAGGATAGGTGTATTTCCTACGCCTGTTGCCCCTTGAATTTTTTGCATCTCTTCAAGGGTATATCCCGTTTCTCTCATCATCTTCTCATAGTCAAAAGAAATGGAACCTGACTCAAACACAGCATAGTCGATGCCTACCGCTTGCTTCATAATTTCGTTTCTTCTTGCCATTAATCCTTGGTAACTCATATCCTTACTCATGGACCTCACCTCCTGCTAGGATTGCTCTCGCTTGAATCCCTATTTGCAGAAGTTCTGGGATGAACTTCCCATAATTGTGGGTATATGCAGGGTGAATTTCCACAAGCTCTCCCTCAACTCTTCTTCCTGTGATTGTGATAACTTCAGCGGATTGACCTATTTCGGCATCTGTCTGAATAAATCCTTTCACCCAAGATTCCAGAGGAACCTTTGCTGTATCTTCAGGAACTTGAGGAGCTCTTTCCTCACTTGTTAGAACTATATTGTAGATTTTAACCCAATCTCCTCGTGTGGCCTTCATAAAATTCCCCTACCTTTTTATTAAATCTCTCATGTCGCCCATGATCGCCCGTGGTACCGGTAAATCTAACATTGTCTTTAATCCTGGATCAGCGTTGATTACATGAGGAATCATATTTACACACATTGCTATTGTTCCAAGTCCACCCTCGACTTCTGGCTTGTTGGCCATATGAATTGCTGGTGTTCCCTTAATTGTAATATAGTCACCTGTCTCAGTACCTTCCATTTCTGGCTCAATTTGTTGAGGGTGAATCATATCAATTTTTACTTCTCCATCAACATATCCTTGTCCAGTCATATTTACACCTGCCACATTACCCGCAGCTGCAAATCCATAAGGTGATTTTCTGTCAATGGTTGTAACGATAGGCTTCATTTGCTGCTCAATTTTTTCAACCTTCCAACCGATGGCATCTCCGATCATTCCGATAGATTCTGCAAAGCCAACATGTCCAGCTAATGTACCATCATTTACACCCTTTTCAAACTCTGCTACAGTTATACCAACACCTTGTTCTTCCATTACGGCTGGTCCAAATGGAGATAAACTATTTACACGCTTTGCTTCAATATGCTCAACATCTACCATACACCCAGTTAGGCAAACAACCAATAAATCCATCATAAGTCCAGGGTTGATTCCTGTTCCAAGAATTGAAACACCGTTTTCTTTCGCGATTTTATCTAACTCAGCAGCCAACTCTGGATTTTGTGCTTGTGGATAAGCCATTTCTTCTGCTGTTGAAACCACATTTACTTTCTTTTCTAATACTGCTTTTAGTCTCGGGAAAGCACTTTTTGTAAATGAATCTGTAGCACATAGACAAACATCGCAGCTTCCCTCAGTAACAACTTCATCAATATTTGGATTAATAATTACTTCAGGGCGCTCTCCTCTTTCTAATCCTAATACATCGTACATACTTCTACCCACTCTAGCTTCATTTCTATCGCAAACACCTACGATGTCAACACCCTTTTTGTTTATAAGCATTTTTGCCATACCACTACCCATTGCACCAAATCCCCAAATTGCTACTCTTACGTTTTTCATTGAAAGGACACCTCCAAATTATTTAGTGATTCACAATAAATACTATATGCAAAATCCCTGCCAATATTTTTCGTTAAATCCTAGAAAATATCCATAGCTTATACAAATACCATACATATATCGATGTATTTTTGCATGTTTATGCTCATTTCAGTGTACATCATTCTTTTGTAATGGGTTAAAGAATGATAAATACGATAAAACGCAAGAATATTTGCATCCCGGTGCAAATATTCTTGCGTTTTATGAAAGAACAATGTCAAACCTTTTCAATTTGTGCTGAAGGGTTTGCCTCTTAATTCCTAGCTTTTCAGAAGCTCTACTAATGTTATTATTACAGTCTTTAAGAGCCCGTAGGATTAAATCCTTTTCAATCTTTGCCAGGGTATTGGTTAAATCCTCTGCGAGGATTAGATTTTGTTTTTGGTACAGTGCAAATATTTTTGCATTGGTCTGAGGCGGAAAATGCTCTTTTCTTAAAATTTCTTCTTTTTCAACAATATTCATAGCACCTTCAATTGTATTTTCTAATTCTCTTACATTACCTGGCCATCGATATTCTTGAAATGCTTCTAAAACAATGGGTTCTATTGCCTGAACATTTTTACCCAACCTTCTATTATACTTTTTTATAAACCATGTAGACAACAGTTGAATGTCATCTTTTCGTTCTCTTAAAGGAGGCAATATAATGGGAATTACGTTCAGTCTATAAAACAAATCTTTTCTAAGACTTCCTCTATCTATTGCATCATAGGGGTCTTGGTTGGTACTAGCAATAATTCTTACATCAATGGGAATATCTTTTATACCCCCTACTCTGCGTACATAACCCTCTTGTAACACCCTCAATAGTTTAGATTGCAGCTGCAACCCCATGGAATTCATTTCATCTAGAAAAACTGTTCCACCATGGGCTTGTTCAAAAAGACCTGGTCGATCAATAGCACCTGTAAATCCACCCTTTGATGTCCCAAACAAAATCCCTTCTAGCAATGACTCGGGAAGGGCTGCGCAATTTTGAGGTATGAAGGGTTTTTCAGCTCGATGGCTTCCATAGTGGATACTTTGTGCCACCAATTCTTTGCCTGTGCCGGTCTCACCATTAATGAGCACACTGGAAGAAGACAATGCTGCCTTCTTCGCATATTGTATTGCCTTCATAAATTCAGTGTTATCACCAACGATACTTTCGAAGGTAAACTTCCTGATTTTTTCAGACTCTTTCTTATTCGGCTTGGACAATTGGAGCTGAAGTGTCATAATCTGGCCTGATAGCTGCTTAATTTTCGTAATATTTTTAGAAATTTCCAAAGCGCCTACTTTCTTTTCTTGAAAATAGATGGGTACTGTTGTATTAATCGTTGTTATTTCCTTATGATGATTGTTTAAGTAGGTCTGTGGACGATCAATCAAATCCTCTTCAGTTCTTAATACTCTGAGTAAGGTGCTGCTATCCTGGTCTAGGCTAGGAAACACATCCAAGAGTGGTTTGTCTACCACTTCGTCTGAATCCATTCCTTCCAGTTCAGCCATGGCTTTATTGTATATAATCGTCCGCCCATTTTCATCAATGACATGGACGCCCTCATCAATTGTTTCTAAAACAATCTTTAAAATTTCATAGATATATGGTTGCATATTTCCCTGCCTTCCCAATAAAAATGACTAGTATAAAGGAAATCGCTGACACAACCTTTGGACTTTCTCTTCTATTTCTTGGGACGTAGTGTTATTTTCTATGGCCATAGAAATTATTTCGGCGATTTCAACCATGTCAGCCTCTTTCATCCCTCTAGTAGTCATGGCTGGTGTTCCAATCCTTATGCCACTGGTCACAAATGGACTTTGAGGATCATAGGGAATTGTGTTCTTGTTCACAGTCACACCGATTTTATCTAAGCATTTTTCGGCATCCTTCCCCGTAATGTTCTTATTTCTGAGATCAACGAGAATCAAATGATTATCTGTTCCACCAGATACTAGTTCAAAGCCATGCTTTATTAATTCATCTGCTAGCTTAGCAGCATTAGATATAATTTGCTTCTGATAAACAACAAATGATTCGTCCATAGCTTCTTTAAAGCTTACTGCCTTTGCTGCAATTACATGCATTAAAGGACCACCCTGTGTTCCAGGAAAAATGGCCTTATCAATTTTCTCAGCGAACTCTGACTTGCAGAGTATCGCACCGCCCCTAGGCCCTCTTAATGTCTTGTGGGTCGTCGTTGTCACGAAGTGTGCATGGTCACAAGGATTCTCGTGAAGTCCTGCAGCAACTAACCCCGCGATATGGGCCATATCCACCATCAGGTAGGCACCAACCTCATCAGCAATTTCTCTAAATCTTTTAAAATCAATCTTTCTAGGATATGCGCTGGCACCAGCAACGATTAGCTTAGGTTTTGCATTTAGTGCAATGTTTCTCACTTCATCATAATTGATGACCCCTGTTCCTTGATCTACACCATAGGCTACAAAGTTAAAATACTTTCCGGATAGGTTCACTGGACTACCATGGGTTAAGTGTCCACCATGGGATAAATTCATTCCTAAAACAGTATCTCCTGGCTGTAGTATAGCAAAATAGACTGCAAGATTTGCATTGGCACCAGAGTGTGGCTGTACATTGGCATGGTCAGCACCGAATATTTTTTTCAATCGATTTCTTGCTAGATCCTCGACAATATCAACATGCTCGCAGCCACCATAGTATCTTTTTGCAGGGTATCCTTCAGCATATTTGTTCGTTAATTGACTGCCCATGGCTTCCATGACTGCATAGCTAACAAAATTTTCTGAAGCAATCAATTCAATTTTATCCTGTTGTCTATGAATCTCTTTATCTAATGCCTCATATATTTCTGGATCGGACACCTTCAAATTTTCAAAATCCATCTTACCTGCCCCTTTCATAAGTACATATTTTATTTTTAAACATTACTTGTACATCCTAACAATACGTGTCTTTTGTCAATATACCCGTTTTTTATCTATATATATTATATTTTCAAAAGATTTTTATGGCAAGTTTTACATTATCCTTCTATATCTTGTTCTACAACTTTAATTGTAAATCCTTTCTAATTTTGATATAATTTTCGAAATAAGGAGTGATTGATTTGCATACTAACAGAAGAAGTATTCTAAACCTCGCTGTCTATGCTGGGGAAATCATGCTAAAGAATGGCGCAGAGACCTATCGCGTAGAGGATACGATTGTGCGAATATGTAAGGCATATCATATACCGAATGTGGAATCTTTTGTAACGCCAACGGGTATCTTTGTTACGGTAGATAGTGAGAATGATCTTCGGGAGCCTATCACATTTATCAAAAGGATCAAAACCAGAACCATTGATCTTAGTAAAGTATCGAAAGTAAATACCTTTTCTCGCAGTTTGATGGAGTCTGAAAAATCTATCGAGAATGGTATGAACATTCTAAAAGATATTGAATGCTATCCCACTTACCCGAAATACATCAGAGTTTTTAGTGCAGGCCTTGCTTCCGCTTTTTTTGGTGTACTGCTGGGTGCGGGCATACTTGACTTTTTTAGTTCCTTCACCATCTCAATGATAGTATTTCTAGCTGTAAATTATTTTGATCATCATCAAGCAAACTTTTTTATCCAAAATGCCCTTGGTAGTGCCCTTGCTTCAGCATTGGCTCTGCTTTTCGTGTATTTAGGATTTGGAATTAATCTAGACAAAATCATCATTAGCTCTATCATGATTTTACTTCCAGGGGTTGCCATAACCAATGCTGTTCGAGATTCCATATCAGGAGATTTGATATCTGGTACTGCGCGAGGTGTAGAAGCCCTCATTACTGCCATATCTATTGCTTCAGGAGTGGGTATTATTATGAATCTATGGATTCATATGTTGGGAGGTACGTTCTAATGGTTGTACAATTTATCTATGCATATATTTCCACAGTAGGCTTTAGCTTATTATTTAACATTCCTAAAACTGCTATTTTAAAATCTGCATTGGTAGGGGCCATTGGCTGGCTCATTTTTACAAAAGTTAATGAATTCTCACACACAGCCATTTTATCTACTTTTCTAGGTGCTGGTGTCGTTTCCATCCTAAGCGAAATATTTGCTCGAAAATTTAAGGAAGCCGTAACTGTTTTTGTTATACCAGGAATTCTTCCTTTGGTACCCGGCTCCGGTATGTATAACACCATGCTTGCCCTTATTCAAAAGAATTTTAGCAAAGCCGCTCAAGTTGGGAGCGAAACAATTTTTATTGCTGGTAGTATAGCGGTTGCCATCCTTTT
>CALECF010000113.1 GCA_937948705.1 uncultured Anaerosolibacter sp.
AATCGTCTGGGCCATAAGAGTCCTAGAAACTCAACTTGGTCGGGTACTGCTGTATATAGACTTTTGTATGACCAGACACATCTCGGAAAGATTGTGTTTAATAAAACACAGGGGAGTGGACACAAGAATAAAAAAACAAAACCGTTAAAAATAATAGATAAAGAGAATTGGAAGATTAGAGATGGAAATCACGAAATACTAAAATCACAGCATGAACATGATAAAATAATGGAATTATTTGCAAAGAGAAAAATTATTCCGAAACGTGCTAGAGAAGGTGCTTTTGCTTTATCTGGACTAGTTCATTGCGCATGCTGTGGTTATAGTATGCAAATTACAACAAACGGAAAAAATGAAAATGAATATATAAAAAAGTGCCAAAAAGCTAATCCAATAGGTGTACGTTGCGGTAATCGTGGCATTCAATCAGAGAAAATTATTTCAATAATTATGGATAAGTTAAATGAGTTTAGAAGTAATATTCTTGAAAGCACTTATAGTGTAGATGAAAACGAGCTAAATGTGTTGAAAAGTAGCATAGAAGAAAAGAAAAAACAAACTGTAAAGGAAATCAAAGGTATACAGCGGCTTCAATTACAGTATGAAGATGGAGATATTGCATTAGAATACTGGAGAGAAAGGTCAAATGAGAAGAAACAGATTATTAAGGAAATAAATAGGGAAATTACTGAATTAGAAGAACGATGTAGAAAAAGAGAACAGGTAGATAATAAGGAGAGATTTGCCATAATAGAAAAGTTCTATGTATTATGGGAAAACGCTGAAAATTCAGATGACAAGAACAGACTGCTCAAAAAGATAGTAGACGGGATATACTACAAAAAAATTGGAGACGATATAGAAGAAATAAAGATAAATTTTCTCTAGGCGTATAGTGTATGATGCTTAAAAAAATTTAAATATTTATGAAGGGATTTGAAAAAATGGATAAATATAATACCCATTACAGTCGTAAACCCAATAGGCTTATTAATGAAAAATCTCCATATTTACTTCAACATGCTTATAATCCTATAAACTGGTTTACATGGGGGCCAGAAGCGTTTCAGAAAGCAAAACAGGAAGGTAAGCCTGTATTTGTGTCAATAGGCTATTCCTAGCCCCTGTGGGGGCCAGGAATAGTATAAAAAAATGAGGTTTATTTAATCTACATGTCATTGGTGTCATGTGATGGAAAAAGAAAATTTTGAGGATGAGGAAGTTGCAGAGGTATTAAATAAATATTTTGTTTCTATTAAAGTAGATCGAGAAGAGAGACCTGATATTGATCATATCTATATGAGTTTTTGTCAAGCGATGACGGGTCATGGTGGATGGCCGTTAACCGTGATATTGACCCCTGACAAAAAGCCGTTCTTTGCAGGAACCTATTTTCCGAAGAAAAGCAAATATGGACAGCCAGGTCTAATCGATGTATTGAATCGCTTACATGATACCTGGGAAACGGGAAAGAATGAAGTAGAACAAACTAGTCATGAAATCATCCAGGCAGTAAAAACCGCTGTATTGGATAGTAACAAGGATGAGTTAGATAAAGAAATTCTTCATGTTACCTATAGGAAGCTAAAGCACTTCTCTGATCCTATCTATGGAGGGTTTGGCAAGGAACCCAAGTTCCCTACGCCCCATAATCTTTCCTTCCTGTTGAGATATTATGTTGCAACAGGCCAAGAGGATGCTTTGCGTATCGTAGAGAAAACCTTGGATGGGATGTACGCTGGAGGGATATTCGACCATGTTGGCTTTGGTTTCTCTAGATATTCCACGGACAAAGAGTGGCTGGTACCCCACTTCGAAAAAATGCTTTATGACAATGCCTTATTGGTTATCGCTTACGTGGAAGCATTTCAAGTCACAGGAAATTACCGATATGCTGAGGTTGCAGAGAAGGTATTGACCTATATCCTTAGGGACATGAGTCCTGCAGAGGGAGGCTTTTATTCCGCAGAAGATGCGGATTCGGAAGGGGAAGAAGGAAAATTCTGTGTTTTCGATGTAGATGAAGTAAATGAAGTCCTTGGAAAAGAAGATGCTGCGGTATACAGCCAGTACTATGATATTAAGAAAGAGGGAAATTTTGAAGGAAAGAGCATTCCAAATCTGATCGGTATAGATTTAGGAAAGATAGAGAATGATCCAGCGTTGAAGGAAAAGCTAAGCCTATGCAGAGAAAAGCTTTATCATTATCGGGAGCAGCGGATTCACCCTTTTAAGGATGATAAAATATTAACCTCCTGGAATGGGTTAATGATTGCGGCCACTGCTTACGCTGGAAGGGTACTTGACAACATTGCCTATATTCACGCCGCGAAAAAAGCAGCAGGCTTTATCATGCATAGGCTTGTAAGGGATGATGGTAGACTACTTGCTAGGTATAGGGATGGAGAGTCAGCATATCCAGCCTACATTGATGACTATGCATTCTTAATTTGGGGATTTATTGAACTCTATGAGACAACCTACGAAACGGTATATTTAGAGAAGGCCATTGGATTAACCAATGATATGATCGGACTGTTCTGGGATGAAAAGGAAGGTGGATTCTTTATCTATGGCAGTGATGGTGAATCCCTCATTGTACGACCTAAAGAGATCTACGATGGTGCAACACCTTCTGGAAACTCTGTGGCGACTTTATGTATGCTGCGATTGGCTAGGATGACAGGAAACAAAGAATTTGAAGAAAAGGCTATGTCCCAGTTCCATACCTTTGGAGGAAACGTAAAGAACAATCCAAATTCCTTTACCCATTTTATGATGGCCTATTTGTTTGCCAATATGCCTACAAAAGAGATCGTTATTGCAGGTGAACGGGGGAAAGAAGAAACCAAGGGGATGCTGGCAGAATTAGAGAAGAGATTTTTACCTTTTGCTGTAGTCATTTACAATGATGGCAATGCAAAGCTGCAAGAATTGGTACCCTTTGTAAAAAGCCAAGGGATGGTTGAGGATATGGCCATGGCCTATGTGTGTGAGAACTTTGCATGTAACATCCCTACTTCAGATAGGGAACAGTTTATTCATTTGATATCTGGGAATAAGCAGTTAAAATAATCGTAATAAGCTTGATATATATGCTTTGTAAGCATATATATGAATAAGGACAAAAGGGCAGCGGCATGAAGATCATGACGAAAATAAAGGCGAAGGGGGAAACTATATTATGATCCTATCCAATTGGCTGAGAGATTATATAGAAGACAGAGGAGGCGTCATGTATGTGACGACCCGAACCGTGATTGCTGGATGATGAGCTGCCTATAAGGCACCATCAGGTCTGATGGGAACACCAGAATCCTTGGAGGACTTTGAAGCGTTTATCGTTGAAGATATAAAAATATATATAGGAAAAGACACTTTAGATAAATATGTGATTGATAACGAGATTCTCATAGTTATAGAAGGGATTGGCAGATTTAAACTAGAAAATATAGAAGATCAAAACGTAGAATGAATAGAAGTAATGAATTAAATAGAATAATAGTATAGGGGGCAGATTTCAAGGTATGCCCTTATATTATTAAGAACATATTGACAATCACCTATGTACAATAGATAATATTGATAGTATCAATGTATGACAGGGAGTTGGAGAGATGAAAGAGGAAATAGAGATTTTCAGAGCCTTATCCGATGAAAATCGATTAAAGATTTTGGAGATGTTATCCTGTGGGGAGTTATGTGCTTGTGATATACAAGATGGATTGCACCTAACACAGCCCACAATTTCCCATCACATGAAGGTGCTCCAGCAAGTAGGATTGATCAATGTTGAGAAAAGAGGAAAGTGGACATTCTACTCGATTAAACAAGATCAAATTGATAGAACCTGTGATTTTATCAAGAATATTACTACGTCATCAAAGGAATGTATTTGTAATAAATTCTCCTGTGGTTGTAATAGCGCAAAATGCAAAGAAGAATAAATATATCGAGAGATTGATAATGAAAAGGAAATTATTATCAATATTTATGAGCTGCCAATGTATTAGATAACACCAATGGGGTAAAGTTTATTGATATATTTTCCCAGGTACTAAGGAGATATCCTGAAATACAAGATAAGATCAGCAATGGGGGGAGAGGTTCCTCTTATTGTTTTGGGCAACGAAGTAATCAGTCAAGGAGCGATTGATATTCCTAAGATGGTGAATAAAGTGCAAACAAAATAGGTATATAATAAATAAGCCCAGGCGTTTCCTGGGCTTATAATTGTAAAACGGAGTGATTTGAAATGATAAGAAGAATGGCATTCATTTCCGATATACATGGAAATATTGAGGCCTTTAAGGCCGTTCTAAGGGATATTCATGAAAAAGGTATTCCATCACAGGATATCTACTGTCTTGGTGATTTGGTGGGGTATGGGCCTAGGCCAAATGAAGTGATTGAATGCATTAAGGACCAAGGAGTCCAGTGCATATTAGGGAATTATGATGAGGCGGTTGGATTCTTTTTACCAACCTGTGGATGTAATATTGAATCTGAAGCGGATAAAATAAAAAGTAAAAACTCATTAGAATGGACTGTACAGCATACAAAAGAAGGGAATAAAGCCTTTTTGCGGGAATTAGAAGAACAGATAACTATAAATATGGAAGAGTTTTCAATACTCCTAACCCATGGAAGCCCTTACTCTATTAATGATTACGTCTATGAAAATGATATAGAAAAGCAAGAAGAAATTGTCAGTGAGCTAGAGGAAGATATAATTATCTTTGGGCATACTCACTTTCCTTACTCTAAGGTAATACAAGGGAAACGATTTATTAATGTGGGGAGTGTTGGAAGACCAAAGGATGGAGATATTCGAGCTTGTTACTGCCTTATGGAGATTGATAGAGAAGTAATAGTAGAGTTTATCAGAGTATCCTATGATATAGAAACAATGGCCAATGAGATTGAAGAAAGCGAGCTGCTGAATGATTTTGCACAGGTTTTGAGAACTGGAAGAGATGCAAAAAAATAAGGAACACCCTGAAAAATCTGGAGATTCAGGGTGTTCTTCTTTATTTCATATAAGGATAGATAAATACGAATTAGCATAAAGTTAACACAAGAACTATTTACACATCAGCATATAATGATATAATAAAATCAAGAAGACAATTTATTGCGAAAGTAACATTGGCTATAGGAAATGAGAAACTAATTAAACCCCTAGTAGATATTCCTAAAATGGGTGCAATTATAGAAGAGATCCTAGATAAAAGTATGGAGAGTTTTATGAAAGAAAATATTCAGTTAGCTAGAACTGTAGCGGAGATGGATGACCAAGTCGAAGGGTTTTATAAAAATATTCATGATGAATTGTTGAGTATCATGGCTGAGAATCCCTTTGTATTGAAGCAATCAACTTCACTTTTGCTGGTAGCGAGACATCTTGAAAGAATTGCTGATCATATGACCAATATATGTGAGAGAATCATATACAGGGTAACAGGGGAACGAATTAAAATTAATTAAATAGTGGGATAGAATATATCATGTTATATTATTACGAAAGAAGGCGTAGAGGATGGAAATACAATTAAGTAATGAAGATATTATGAGGTTAAGGCTGGTCAGCAAATTCTTTAAAGGATTTGCAGATTACAGCAGGCTTTGTATATTTCAAAGTCTAATGGATGGAGAAAAAACTGTGACAGAGATAATCGATTATACAGGCTTTAGTCAATCAAAAATATCCAACCATCTAAAATGTTTAAGAGAAAGTGATTTGGTAGAAGCTAGACAGGATGGGAAATTTATTTACTATGAGATTAAGGATGAAAAAATCAAGACGATCCTATCCATTGCCACTGAAGTGATCAAAGATGTTTCGGAGGAGAAGTTAAACTGTATGAAATACTAATGACAAGGAGTGGGTAATCATATGAAGTTCGCAGTAATTTCAGATATCCACGGAAATATTGATGCATTAGAAGCAATATTAAAGGATATTGAACAAAATGAAATTCACAAAGTCTATTGCACGGGGGATCTCGTAGGATATGGACCTTATCCCAATGAAGTAATAGAAAGGATTAGACATAGGGGAATTCCCACACTACAGGGAAACTATGACAAGCTTGTAGGTGAAGAATTATTAGAAGCTGATACCGAAGATCAGAGCACCATGGACCCCAGTGCCCAGGTACGACATTGGACAAAGGAACATACTTCAGTGGAAAACAAGAAATGGCTTAAGGAATTACCCAAAGAGCTGTCTGTTGAAGATGAAGGAAAAAAGATACTGCTAGTCCATGGAAGTACAAGAAGAAACAATGAATACCTATATGAGAACTCAGAAGAGTTAGAAGAAATTGCCGAAAATGCCGAATTTGATGTATTGATTTTTGGTCATACCCATAAGCCCTTCCATCAAGTTGTGAAAGGTATCCATTTTATTAATGCTGGAAGTTTAGGAAAGCCCAAGCATGCCCAAGGGGATGCCAGAGGAACCTATGTCATCTTAGATGTGGTAGGGAATCAGATAGAAGTAGAGATAAGATATGTTGCCTATGATTATGAGAAGGTTGCAAAAGCTATGCTTGATGCTGGGTTGCCAGTAAAATTTGCAGATAACCTGAGAGGGCACTTATAAGATGATGTAAAACCATTAAAAACATTGGAACAAAGATTGGTGGTGTAATCTATGCATATGTTTTAGCCACCTTTTATAAATTACAAATCTAAGAACCATGATAAGGAGGTATTCACATGAAGAAAAGAGTAGCATTTGTATGTATTCATAACTCATGTCGATCACAGATGGCAGAGGGATGGGGGAAGCATTTAGGATCAGATGTTTTAGAGGTATATTCTGCAGGAACAGAAGATTATCATGAAGTAAAGCCTTTGGCAGCTCAGGTCATGGAGGAATCAGGTGTGGATATGAGTGGTCATTATCCAAAGTTGTTGACAGATATTCCAGAAGAGGTAGATATTCTTGTAACCATGGGATGCGGTGTTGTATGTCCTTTCATGCCATGTGAGCATGAAGAAGATTGGGGATTAACAGATCCTTCAGGCGGACCAATAGAAGATTTCAGGCAAACGAGGGATCTTATTAAAGAAAAGGTTCAAAACCTCATTGAGCGAGTGAAAAAGGGTGAGTTATAATTAAGGTTCAGATTTTCTAAATGAACACAGAATTTCTTCTAGATGAAGAACTTCTGTGTTCATTGAAATAAAGTAAAATAGTTTGTTTTTATAAAATTTCGTAGAGACCATTGACAATAAAAGGATAATTACATATATTATATATAGATGCATATCTATATGAAAGATGATGAAATGAAAATAAAAGGAGTGTATAATCATGAAAAAAATGATAATTTTTGAACCAGCTATGTGCTGCCCAACAGGGATTTGTGGACCGTCTGTGGATAAAGAACTGTTAAGAATTTCTTCAGTAATTAATAACTTAAAGAAAAATGGGCAATCGGTGGAAAGATATAATTTAACGAACAATCCCCTAATGTTTGTTCAGAATGAAGAAATAAATAAAATGCTAGATAAGGAAGGTATGGAGATTCTGCCTGTAACAATGGTTGATGGGGTTGTGGTAAAGACAAAAGCATATCCTACCAACGAAGAACTCTGTAATTTATTAGGTGTGTCGTCAGATCATCTATTGCAAACAATAGATATAAAAACATCTAAGGGCTGTGGTTGTTCCGATGGTTGTTGCTAATTATATGAAAAGGAGGCACTTAGATGCTATATAGAAATTATGATATAACAGAAATGAGTTTAACCAAGTATCTATTCTTTACGGGAAAGGGCGGGGTCGGTAAAACTTCAACAGCATGTGCTACAGCAGTAACCTTGGCTGATGCTGGAAAGAAAGTCATGCTTGTCAGCACAGATCCGGCGTCCAATCTCCAGGATGTATTTGATACAGAATTGAACAATAAAGGTGTTCCTATAAAAGAAGTGCCTAATTTAGTGGTTGCCAACTTTGATCCAGAGGAAGCGGCTGCGGAGTATAGAGAAAGCGTGGTAGGCCCCTATCGTGGAAAATTACCAGAGGTTGTTTTGAAAAATATGGAAGAACAGCTTTCAGGTTCATGTACTGTCGAAATTGCGGCATTTAATGAATTCTCAATCTTTATAACCGATGAAAAGGCAGCAACGTTATATGATCATATCATATTTGATACAGCACCAACAGGGCATACCCTAAGAATGCTTCAGTTGCCTTCTGCATGGACGAATTTCATCAATGAAAACACTACTGGGGCATCCTGTCTGGGACAGCTTTCAGGCCTTGAAAGTAAAAAAGAGGTATATAAAAATGCGGTAGATAACCTGGCGGATAAACAAAAAACTACCCTTATACTCGTATCTCGTCCCGAACCCTCACCCTTAAAAGAAGCAGAAAGAGCATCAAAGGAGCTCCGTGACATAGGAGTTAACAATCAAGTGCTAGTTATTAATGGTATTCTTGAGGAACATGATGACACCCTTTCCAATGCCATCTATGAAAAACAACAAAACGCATTAAAGGATATACCTGAAGGGCTTAAACCTCTAGAACTATTTAAAATTCCCTTAAGGCCTTATAATGTAACAGGATTGGAAAATGTGAGGGCATTTCTAAAGGATAACAATATTAAATATGCCAATGAAACATTGGATATGGATAGGATACAAAGATTAAACGATATAATAGAAGACATAGACAATACGAATAAGAGGGTTATCTTTACAATGGGTAAAGGGGGTGTAGGAAAAACGACCATTGCTGCAGCCATCGCTTTAGGCTTGGCCAATAAGGGGAAGAAAGTCCACTTAACAACCACAGACCCAGCAGCCCATCTAAAGTTTGTATTAGATGAAAGCTATGGAATTACGTTAAGCAATATCGATGAAAAAGGTGAACTAGAAAAATATAAAGAAGAAGTTCTAAGCAAAGCTAGGGAGACAATGGGTGAAGATGATCTTGCCTATATTGAGGAGGACTTAAGATCACCTTGTACCCAAGAAATTGCAGTGTTTAGGGCCTTTGCTGAAATCATTGAGAAGTCAGAGAATGAGGTTGTTGTAATTGATACAGCGCCAACAGGTCATACATTGCTGCTATTAGACTCTACCCAAAGTTATCATAAGGAAATAGAGCGTTCCCATGGAGATATTCCAGAATCTGTAAGGAAACTCTTACCTAAGCTTAGAGATGAAAAAGAGACAGAAGTAATTATTGTAACCCTGGCTGAAACTACGCCTGTTCATGAAGCCATGCGGTTACAAAAGGATTTAAATAGAGCGGGGATTCATAGTAAGTGGTGGATCATCAACTCAAGCTTCTACGCTGCAAATACCACCAATACTATCCTCAAAGTAAAAGCAAGCAATGAGATCCCGTGGATCAATAAGGTAAATGAAATATCCAGTGGAAACTTTGCCATTATTGAGTGGATGACTGAAGAACCAAAAGGTGAAAAGCTTAGAGATTTAATGAATTAAGATAAAGCATATTAAAGGAGGATAAGATGAGCGAGAAAATTAAGATCCAGATGTTTGGAATCAAAGACGAAATGGTTGCAGCGCCATGTTGCTGTGGGCCAAGCGACGACTGTGGTCCTAGCGAAGAACAAACGACCATGGAAATGTATGAAGCCCTTGACAAGTTTCTTCAAGAAACAGATGTGAAGGAAAAATATGAATTGTCATTTGTTGATTTAAAGGAAGCTGACTTAAGTAATTATGAAAATGAAAAGAAAGTGCTTGATAGGGGCCTTGAGCGTCCAGTCACTTTTATAGCAGGTAGAGCTGCTTTTAAAGGTAAGGTGGATCATTTTAGAGCTTATCAGGTTTTGAAAAGATTATAAAATATTCATAAAAAAGATAAGTCATCCACATTGTTGGAAGAAATGACTTATCTTTTTTTATTTAAGGAAATAGGATGTGTTCATAAAAGATAATAGGGATAGGAGGATCAGATCATGCATCATAGGCCTAAACAATCAAGGATGTTTTCTATCGGAGGACATTGATAAAACAGCATGTATCTTGGCTATGCCCTAAAGTCCTCTTCTTCTTGGCTTAAGTACTTTGGGTTTCTCTCCCCAATTCGTAACCTCTAAGTAGCCAAACTTTTCTCTGAGATGGGTGTTTACATGTAACGCACAACCGGTTTTTGTCTCGCACTTTACGCATTCAACGCACTGCATGGACTCAAATCCCCTTGTAAATGGACATACTGCTATACAGTTGGCACAGCTTGCTCCGTTTTCCTGCCAAAAACGAAGACAGTTTTCTCCGTAGATGTACCATTTTTTCACCCCAGGATTGTTGTTGGCACAAACACCTTCAAAGCTTTGTTTTTCATAGCTGATAGATTGTGAAGGACAATGTTCTGCGCAAAGATGACAGTTTTCACAAAACTCTGCTATGCCAAGATCGATGGGTTCATCTTTTATCAGGGGCATATCAGTAAGTACCTTGCAAAGTCGGATGTTTGAACCAAATTCAGGGGTAATTAATAGGCCATGTCTTCCCAGCTCTCCTAGACCTGCTTCTATGGCTAGGGGGATGCTCAAGGCTGTGTCATTCATGCAGGGAATTGCCTGATATCCGAGAGCTCTTATGTATTCTGCCAAAGATACCGCAGCCATACCCATACGAGAATATCCAAGTGATGTTGCAGTGCTTGCATCCACCAAAGGCGATGTTTCTATCATTTCATCATCCATGGCAACTGCCATAACAATCGCTTTATTTATTTTTGTGGGTATCAAAAACGCTTCTTCAGTCTCTTCTGCTTTGTCTCCCTCAGTCAGAACAAAGGGCTTAAATAAATCCTTTGAGTAGATCCACTTAGGATCCAGATCTGCAACGCCTACTAAGTCCGACCCGTAAAGACCTGCAGCGTGCTTAACCATTTCGGTAAGCTGTTGTTCAGGTATGTCCACAGGTCTGCTGGCAAGTACCTCTGGTACAAATAGGGGAGCCCATTTTAAAAATTGAAAGTTTGGAAAACCATACTGGCCTAAAAGCAGATTCAGGGTGTTTGCTCCTAAATCCAAAGCGTTGTGTTGTTGAAGCCTGCCTTCTTCTCCATGCATCATTCTTTTAATCATATTTTGCATCATTTTTTCCATAAATAAATTATAACCTATTTCCCCTGTGTCCTGAAAAC
Source organism: uncultured Anaerosolibacter sp. (assembly GCA_937948705.1). Next base: position 11,147 of record CALECF010000113.1, read on the forward strand.
TAACGGTTACGAAAGCTTGTTTAGCTACTGGGAAACGCATATACATATTTTCGTCAATTTCAAAAGGTTTTTTACTTTTTTTCAACTTGCTCCTCGGTAACATTGTTGTCCCCCCATTATCTAAGCGATTAGACTTAATATGCTCCAAATTCCATACTAAAGTATATGATGACCAATATATAAGAAATTTAGGTGCTACTTTAACTCAAATCTTTTTAGGTTTTAGCATACATGCGCAAGCACCGACAAGCTCATAATCAGCATCTCGGATCAACGGGAATCCATCCTGAGCCCACGCCACGACCCCACCACCTAGGCATGCTACATGTGGGTACCCTTGATTTAGCAGTAATCTAGCAACTTCAGGACTCTTAATACCAACACTGTCTGCAATGATTAATGGCTTATCTTTTGGAATTTCTTGAAATTTATCTCGATACACGGCAAAGGGAAGCAAATAAACTGTAGGGACGTCGAAATTACGATAATTTGTTTCATATGCAGGCCTGATGTCAAGAATAGCCGCACCATTTTGAAGATAGGTGAGAGCTTCTCGTGGAGAAAGATGTATTAATGTCCCTTCTGATTGATTTTCCTTACGAAAAATAACTTCCATGACTTTCTATCTCCTTTCTTTTATTTTATTGGTAGAGAATAAATTAAGATTTTTCTATATTAATGAAAAGGTTATTTTGTCAGTCATCGAAACTTCACTAAAAACTGTTTCACATGAGAAGTATGTATTTCCTAGCTATCATTAGTATATCTAGTAATATTTTACCATCCATGATATATATTTACAAACTATTCTGTAAACAGATATTGATGACGCCAATTGAAGTAGGCGTCTGTTCAGTATGTATATTTGTGATACTACTGTTTGTTCTGAAATTAGGCATAATTTCAATGGTTAAAAGAAATTTTCTGTATAAAAAGGAGGAGTTTTATCATCAATATAGTTTTTTAATACAAGCTTATCTCTAGGCTTTAAAACTATAACTTGTTTAACGTACCAGCATAAATGGTAATTCTCAGAAGATCCAAATTTTTATATTTTCTTAATAAATTACAATATAAAATGAATAAACATGCAGTTTAAATATGCTGTTCAGTGCAAAAACCAGCAATAAAAATTAAACTAGCTCAACAATTTTAATAGTCCAAAGTTTTTTCGCCATATTGACACAAATCGACAAAAATGTACTCTTAAAGAGTATTATACATTGATGTATATGAATGTACTTGTTAACTTATGAATAGGTATAGTGATTTACTCAGATAATATAATATTAAGGAGGAAAATAATCACTAGGATACTTGGTTTTAATGACAGCACTAGAATATAGATCCATAGAACATTCCAGCGATAGTGGCCATAACGACCACCAAACAAACATATGTTGCTGTCTTTTTAATACCCATTACTTTATTGATAACAAGCATACTGGGTAAGGATAAAGCGGGGCTAGCCAAGAGTAATGCAAGAGCAGGCCCTTTGCCCATGCCAGCTCCCATAAGGCCTTGTAAAATAGGGACTTCTGTTAAAGTAGCAAAATACATGAATGCTCCTGAAATAGAAGCAAAAAAGTTTGCTCTCAAAGAATTGCCACCAACTAATTTGTGTACCCACTCAGAAGGTATAATACCTTCATTGCCTGGTCTTCCAAGTAATATACCTGCGATCAATACACCACCCAAAAGAAGCGGTAAAATTTGAAGAGCAAACTTCCATGTAGATTGATACCATTCATTTCTTTCATCCCTCTTAAACCAAGCGGAGACACAATATAAGAGAACCATAAGGAAGAATCCAGCTAGAATCCATTTAACACTAAAAATGTTTGTCCACAGTCCTGAAGTTTCAATAGGTCTTGCCCAGTTTGCAAATACTAAAACTGCTATCATTGAGAAAAATAAATAATAGTTTTCCAAAGAGGTCTCATATTCTCCTCTTCAAAACTAAACATATCTGAATTTTTATCTGTTCGTTCCTTTTCTTCTTTAAGAAATATTAAATGCATAAGGTAGCCGATAATAATACTGAAAACTACCGCACCAACAGCTCTGGCAATCCCCATTTCCATACCTAAAACTCTAGCGGTTATGATAATTGCAAGAATGTTTATTGCTGGTCCTGAATAGAGAAAAGCTGTGGCTGGCCCTAGACCTGCCCCTTTCATATAGATACCTGTAAAAAGTGGAAGTACAGTGCATGAGCATACTGCTAAGATTGAGCCTGAGACAGATGCCGCCGAATAGGAAATCCATTTTTTTGCCGTGGGCCCGAAATATTTTATGACAGAATCTTGGGATATAAATACGGATACGCCGCCAGCATTGAAAAATGCAGGTACTAGGCATAACAGTACATGTTCTCTTGCATATTCATGAAGCATGGCGAATGCTTCATGAATTGCTCCTTAAAGCCGAGGATGACCAATTGGCATAAATAGGTCAATATGAATACACAAGAAATCAATAAGAACTTTTTACGATCACTCATAATCTAATTGCCCCCTTATTATATAATGAAACACTTCTTCAGTCCCGATGGAATCATTTGCAAATGAGCCCGTATGAGCCTTCTAACTTCATCTTTAGTAAGAGATCTTCCCATAGATACTATAACCTCATTGATAACCAAAGCAGGAGTGCTCATAACGTGATATTCAGCGATTGTTTTAAAATCTGCAGCCTTTTCTACTATTGCATCTATTTTCTGTTCTTTAAGTACTTCATACAATGTCTTTTCTAGATTACTACATATCGTACAGCCACTACCTAAGATTCTAATAACCATGATAATCCCCCTTTCTAAAACGATTCATCACATAATAAATAAATATATAATTATAATATAATGTAAAATGACACCGTTCATATAAATTAAGATAATAAAAAGGTAAGTTAGTATAAGAAATCGGAAACAATGAAGAAAGTGAAGCTATAGGAAGAACTAAAAATTGAATAAAATTGAGAAAAACAAATACTTATATAGTTATTTTTCTGTGATTTATTGTATAATTGTATAATAATATCATTATTTTTTGGAGGCTAGACGATGAACTACGAGATGGTTTTTAAAGCGTTAGGTGAGGATACTCGAATAAAAATTATCAGACTACTTGCATATAAAGACATGTATGTTTGTGAATTGGAATTGGTATTAAATATGAGTCAGCCCAGAATTTCACAACATCTTAAGATATTGAAGCATGCAAATCTAGTTCGTGACGAGAAAGAAGGACAAAGAAGTGTTTATAGTTTAAATAAAGAATTTATCCAGGAGAGTTTCTCTAGGTTTTCAGACTTTTTAGAGATGCCTCTCGAAACCCTTCCTGATTTTGAAGAAGAGTATAAACGTATTAACCGTTTGGGTAATGACCCTGATGTGGCTTGCTGTAAAAACTCCTAGTAGTGAATATTGATTTATAGAAAAACCCTATGATTACGATTTTGTTATAGAAAAATCAAATAATTTCTATAGAATATCTGTGGTATAGTCTTAGTAGAAAAAGCACACGACTAGGGGGAAAGCTATGGATCAGTCAACTATTTTAAATGATGTGAGACAAACCGCAGAGAAGTATTATAAAAATGGGGATTTTTATTGTTCTGAGGCGGTAGTGAAGACCATAAAAGATGTTTTTACATTGCCACTATCCGATGATGTGGTTGCCATGGCCTCTGGATTTCCAGTAGGCATGGGAGGATCGGGCTGTACCTGTGGTGCAGTTTCTGGTGGGATTATGGCATTAGGAATGATTTTCGGGAGAACCCAGGCAAAGGATAAAAAGGTCAACAAGATGATGAAGCTATCTAAAGAGCTGCATGACACCTTTCAGAAAAGACATAAAACCTTATGCTGTAGAGCGCTTACAAGGGATATGCGATTGGGATCCTCAAAACATATGCAGCAATGCATATCGTTAACAGGAGAAGTAGCTGAAGAAGTTGCAAAAATTATTATTCGAGAAACCAAATAACCCGTTCTATGAACGGGTTATTTTTTTGATTATGATTTTGCTAATAAAAAAAGTAAGGGGAAATAGAAGGATGAGCTGAAGTACGGGAACTAATCCAATATTGGTATTTGGAAATAGCGGCATTGCAGGAGAGTAACCCCATCTTCCAGTGTAAAGGGCGCTGACTTCAAAATAAAAGCTAAAGAATAGTGCATAGAGAAGCATAAAGAGATATTCTTTTATAGCCCATGGCTGAATAATCCAATGAAGATTCTTATTAATTACAGACAGCAATAAATATAAACCTACTGTCATTACGACATCACCAAAGGTTGCACTCCACATAAGCAATGAATGGAAAGGGTCTGGTTCCATGGCGAAAAAAATTCCACATTGCCAGTATTCCCACAAATATTGCAGTATAAAAGATACAACGACAACCACTGCGATTTTTTTATAAAAATGACGCAAAGCTAACACCTCTTTCGATATGAATATGATAGAGCATTACATGTAAAATAATACATGTAAAATAATACATAGTGAACTTTTTAACAGTATGATTGTACCTATTGCTTATATTATAGTAATATATATATTAGGAACAAAATTTCAAGGAGAGGGATGAAGTTTTTGTTAGATACAAGAGTAAGAAAATATGTACAACCCTTATTTAATAGAATCACCACCTGTTTCATTAAGTTAAACTTTTCACCTATACAAGTAACGTTGTTGGCATTGTTCACTGGAATGCTAAGTGCCGTGGCCCTTTATTTTAACCATGTCTATTTATCATTGGCACTTCTTTGGCTATCGGGTCTATTGGACGTTATTGACGGCTCACTAGCAAGATTAACAGGAGAATCCAGCGAATTTGGCGCGCTGATGGATTTGATCTTTGATAGGATTGTTGAAATCATATTTATTATTAGTATATCAGTTAAAAATATTGATGCAAGGATGCCCGCTATATATCTTCTCAGTGCCATTATATTTTCATTTTCAATTTTTCTGACGGTGGGTGCAGTAGCTGAAAAAACAGGAGAAAAAGCTTTCTACTATCAGGCTGGGTTAGCAGAGAGAACAGAAACCTTTATTGTTTTCTCTCTTATGATCCTTTTACCGAATTATCAAACTTTTTTCATGAATATATTTACTATAATGATTCTTTATACAGGAGCACAGCGGTTTTATGAAGCTTATTTACTATTTGGAAAGCGTAAATCAACGGTTTAAGTGGTTATGGTAATAGTTTAGACATGTTTTTTGTCTGATATATATAACGTTTTCTTATTAAACATAAGAGATTGCAATAAAGAAAATAAAGTTGTGTCATGTATAATAAAATAAGACAGTCATAAAATTGATAAAAAATTATCAATTTTATGGATGGAGGAGAAAATGTCAAACGCCATTGAAGCATTAAAAGAAAATGCCCAAAGAAAAATAAAGAAGAAACGATACCCTCAAGGAAAAATCGGATTGGCACTCCTGCTTGCCCTATGCATTTTAGGATTTATAATATTGGACTCAAATAAAAATTATGGTCAATATTGGTTTTTTGGTCTTGTATTTGGTGTCGTTTTGCAAAAAACCCGGTTTTGTTTTACTGCAGGCTTTAGAGATCCGGTTTTGGTTGGCAGCACATCCCTACTAAAGGCAATTATTATTGCTATTTTGATTGCCAATTTAGGCTTTGCATTTATACAGTATGGAATACTTCAAGGAGATGTGTCGGTTCCGGTATCTTCAATTCCTGGGGCCATTTATCCAGTGGGATTTAGTACTGTCATTGGAGCCATTCTATTTGGTATAGGCATGGTTATTGCAGGAGGATGTGCATCAGGAACCCTTATGCGGATTGGGGAAGGATTTATGATGCAGGTAATTGTATTGATAGGGTTTTTACTTGGAACCCTATGGGGTGCCCACGATTTTGGTTTCTGGAATAAATTTTTCATATCGAAGGCAACTATCATTTATTTACCTCATTATTTTGGGTTTTGGCAAGCATTGTGTATGCAGGTTACAGCCTTAGTAACCATATACTATGTAGCCGATTGGTATGATAAGAATAACAATATAATGCGTAATTTATGATGGAGGAATATTAAATGGCTACAGTTCGATTAGATTGTATGTATGAGGCTTGCCCTATACCCCTTATCAAAGCCCATAAACAGCTGGAGAAGATGAAATTAGGTGACATACTCATTTTAGAGACGGATCATAGTTGTTCTATAATTAATGTTATAGAGTGGGCGAAAAAACATAGCTATAACGTAGATTTTTTAGAAACCAGTGAGGGGGAGTGGGAAATTTATATTGAAAAGACAAAATAATGGGGGGAGCCATATGACAAATAAACGAGAGATATTTTATAAAAAAGTAATAAAAGATCCTTGGCCATATTGGATTGGAGGAATACTTCTCGGTTTATTAAATATTTGTATGCTTTTGGTGGTAAAAAAACCATGGAAAATCACATCAGGCTTTCTCTATTGGTCTACATGGATATTTAAAAAGCTAGGGGGGAGTCCAAAAAATTGGGATTATTTTAATAGCCATATACATGAAGGAATCATTGAAAAAGACCTTTTGATAAATAGTTTTACTTTCCAAAATATAGGAATTATTTTTGGAGCTCTCATTGCAGCGCTACTTGCCAATTCATTCAAACTAAAGAAAATAAAGAATTATAAACAGTTCTTCGCAGCTTTAGGTGGGGGAATTCTTATGGGTTATGGAACAAGGATTACCTTTGGGTGCAATATTGGTGCCTTGTTTAGTCCCATAGCTTCTATGTCACTGAGTGGCTGGGTATATGGAATCTCAATGTTTATAGGTGCATGGATAGGCAGTAAGGTGTTGGTTAAATATCTATTATAAAGTGCAGTACGTGGTAGAGAAAGGGTGGATGGACATGAGAAAAATAGTTTTACTTATACTTACTGTAATTTTAAGTTTTTCATTAATCGGGTGTCAGGGAAATGTGTCCCAAAATCAACCTTCTACTGAAAGTGTTCTTGATAGTAGTTGGGAAGAGATTGTTGAAACAGCACAAGGAAAGGAAGTCAATTTCTATGGCTGGGGTGGTGATGAGCGAACCAATAAATGGCTCGATACAGTGGTGGCTACAGCACTAAAGGAGAAATATGGAGTGAAATTTAATAGGATTCCCATGAATATTGATGATATCTTAAATAAGCTTCTTGGAGATAAGCAGGTAAGTAATAAAAAGGGCAGCATTGATATCGTTTGGATCAATGGGGAAAATTTTTATACAGCAAAACAGAATGATTTGATTTTTGGTCCCTTTACGGACAAACTGCCCAATTTTAAACAATATATAGACGAGAATTCCGATGAAATAAAATATGACTTTGGATATGAGGTATCTGGCTATGAAGCACCCTACGGAAAAGCACAATTGGTATTAATGTATGATAAAGAAAAGGTATCGAATCCACCGAAGGATTATAATGAACTTTTAGATTTTGTAAAACAAAACCCGGGTATGGTTACGTATCCAGCACCCCCAGACTTTACCGGCAGTGCATTCGTAAGAAATATTATGTATGATATATCTGGCTATAAGACTTTCCTAGAGCTTGGAGATAAGGACTTAGGAGAGGGTGTTGAACCCGCAATGGCATATTTAGAAGCTATAAAACCTTATTTGTGGAGAAAGGGAGAAACCTATCCCGCTACTATAGCCCAGCTAAACAACATGTTTGCAGATGGTGAGGTTTTACTGGGAATGAGTTATACACCTTATTATGCATTAGGACAAATCAAAGATGGCCAGTACCCAGATTCTGTGGATACATATGTATTTAATAATGGTACAATTGGAAATACACATTTTCTTGCTATTCCTTTCAATTCCCCAAATAAAGAAGCAGCCATGGTTGCTATTGATTTGATTGAAAGTGTAGAACTCCAAGCATCAAAATATGATCCTAATAACTGGGGTGACTTGCCAGTGCTAGAGTATAGTAAATTGAATGATGATGAAAAAAAGATATTTACAGACGTAGCTTTAGGCAAAGGGGCAATTCCTCAAAATGTATTAGCTGAACATAGGGTACCGGAAATGCCAGCTAAATTGATACCAGAGATCGAAAAGATTTGGTTGTCAAGGATACCTAAGAAAGGTGAATGATTTGAAAAAAAATCTCTATAAATATAAGCCATACTTTTTATTGCTACCAATTTTGATTGTGTTAACGGTAATTTTCATTGGGGGATTATTTACGGCTTTGTTGCAGAGCTTTGGTTACTTTCCTGTTGTGGGTATGCGTCAATTTACTTTGAATTACTATATAGAAGTTTTTAAAGATAAAGATTTTATAAGTTCTTTTTTCTTTAGTTTATGTACCTCCTTGGTATCGTCAGCTATTGCAGTCATCGTGGGTGTTTATCTATCTTACATTCTTGTTAAAAAAAGAAAGAAGGACAAGGTAATTGAACTTCTATATAAGCTGCCGATTATTGTACCCCACTCAGTGGCGGTTTTATTAATAGTAATAATTTTATCAGATAGCGGCATACTTGCAAGGTTTTGTTATCACTTAGGTATTATTGACAAGCAGTCATCTTTCACCAGTCTGGTCTTTGATCGAAAGGGTTTAGGTATTGTCATTTCGTACATATGGAAAGAGATTCCGTTTATTACCCTAGTTGTTTATACGGTGATGAGCAAAGTAAATGACAAGCTGTCTGAAGCGGCTTATAATCTTGGGGCAAATGCAAAACAGGTTTTTCTCCATGTAACATTACCGTTGCTTATGCCCACGATTTCTTCATCTTTTATCATTATTTTTGCATTTTCATTTGGCGCTTTTGAAGTACCGTATTTGATAGGACCAACGTTTCCTAAGACCCTTCCTGTCATGGCGTATATCAATTATATAGACCCTGAGCTAACAAAGCGTCCTTATACAATGGTAATATTGATGATTGTGACAGTCATCTGTATAGGACTAATTCTACTATATACACGCTTCATGAAAAAAATAGTACAATATGATAGGTGAGATAGATGATGGGAAAAAAAGTATTTTCTAATCTGTTTTTGTATATGGTGATTGTGTTTCTTGTTATTCCAGTAGTTGTTTTATTCGTTTGGTCATTTACTAGAACCTGGGAATGGCCCAATCTACTTCCAAGCAGATTGGGATTACGGGGTTGGCTTTATTTTTTTGATCCTTCAACAAAGTCCTTAAAGGTATTATGGGATAGCATATCACTATCGTCCGTAGTGACAGTGATCACACTCTGCATCAGTATTCCCGCAGCGAAAGCCTTGACAGCTTATAGGTTTCGTGGAAAAGAGGCCATAGAGATATTGATTCTATCGCCCATTATCGTTCCCCAGCTGGCAGTGGCCATGGGGATTCATCTACAATTTATTAAGATGGGCTTAGCCGATACCTATGTAGGGGTAGTGCTGGTACATCTTATACCATGCTTGCCCTATGGCGTTAGAATTTTATCTACGGTTTATGAAGCTATTGGGGAGAATATGGAATTACAAGGAAAGGTACTAGGTGCATCAAAGTGGCAGGTCCTACGGTTTATTACCTTTCCTCTCATAGCCCCTGGTTTGATTTCGGCGGGAAGCCTAGTATTTATCATTTCATTTAGTCAATATTTTCTAACGTTTCTGATTGGTGGAGGAAAAGTCATCACATTACCAATGGTTTTATTTCCATTTATTCAGAGTGGAGATAGAATGCTTGCTTCCGTGTTTAGCATTGTTTTTATAATGACAACGTTAATATTTTGTTTAGTCATGGAAAGAACTTTAAAAATACATTATAAGGAAAGTAACTATTTTTATTTATAACTTGATAGTTTAGGGGACATGGACCATGAATAAGCTAAAACTAATAGGAATATCTAAAGGATTTGAAGGGAAAAGGGTGCTAGAAGATATACATTTTAAGGTGAGGGAAGGAGAGATGGTTTCACTGCTTGGTCCCTCCGGTTGTGGAAAGACAACCCTTCTAAAGATTATTGCAGGCCTAATTCAGCCTGATACAGGAGATATTACACTGAGTGACCATTCTATCTTAGACATCTCCGTTGAAAAAAGAGGCATTGTTATGGTTTTTCAAGACTATTTATTATTTCCCCATTTGAATGTTTGGGATAATATAGGTTTTGGTTTAAAAATGGCTGGGAAGAAGAAACCGGACATAGATAAGAAAGTTAAGGAAATGTTGGAATTGGTAGAACTTATTGGTTTTGAAAAACACTATCCTCGGGAGCTTTCTGGAGGGCAAAAGCAGCGGGTGGCTTTGGCCAGGGCATTAGCTATTGAGCCAAAAATATTATTGCTAGATGAGCCCTTCTCCAATCTTGATGCAAGACTAAGGGAGAATATGAGATCCTTTATTCGCGATCTTCAAAAAAAATTAAAGATTACGACCATGTTAGTCACCCATGATAAGGAAGAGGCGTTTTTACTTTCTGATAAGATTATCGTTATATTGGATGGGAAAGTAGAACAGATCGCAGCACCAGAAGACCTATACTTATATCCAGCGAATATGAAGGTTGCCAGCTTGTTAGGGAAAAAGAATTATATATCAGGAACTGTGAGCAATCAACGATTCCATTGTCCACTAGGCAGTTTTAGGGTGGAAGGAATGGAAGCGGGAGAATATTTTGCTATGATTAGACCGGAAGAAATCAAGCTGATTTCATTGCAAGAAGGAAAGAACGAAGCAAAGGTAATAGATATTCGATTTGCCGGTGACAAAGTATTTTATACTATAGAGATAGGTAGTGTTATTTTAGAGAGCACAATGAATCCAGGTCAGTTAATAAATCATAATGACCTTGTTACTGCTGAAATAAATTTTGATCATGTGGTATTTTTTAAAAACTAGAAATTTGCAATAAAAAAAGCTGAATACTCAGCTTTTTTTATTAACAAAATCCTCTCTTGGTAGAACGAAGAAAGCGAATAAAATCTTCTTCATGGGGCTGCATCCCATATTCTTCACGATAAGCGATATAAAAGCTGGACTCAATAGATAAGTCTTGAATTTCAATTCTTTTCAACACACCATCGCGAAGTTCCCTTTTGATGGATAGTTCTGATAGAAAAGCAAAGCCCTTTCCAGCTACCACCGATGATTTAATGGCTTCCATAGAGTTTAATTCATAGATAATATTTAATTCTTGCAAAGAGATGGTTTTTTTAAGTAAATGGTCTTCAATCGTTTTTCGGTTGCCAGAACCCTTTTCCCGGAGAATGAAAGGAAGATTTTTTAGTTCGTTAAGGGTTACACATTCTTTGATAATCGGTAAAGAGGTAACCAACAAGAGTTTATCAGAGGTAATCTTTAGTGTGACTAAGCCGGGCACATGTACGTTTCCCTGAATGATACCTATATTAATGGAACGATCAAGCAACTTTTTTACCACCGTATCTGTATTGGAAATTTCAAGATTTACATCTACATCTCTATTTTCATGCTTATAAATATATATACTGCAGGGTAATGCATACTCACCTACTGTCTTACATGAGCCTATCAGCAAGGGTTTCCTATCATTCTTTAAACTTTTCAGATCTCTTTCGATGTTATCCTGTAAGGATAAAAAGGTATCCGCGTAATCAAAAACAATTTGTCCAGCTTCTGTCAGTTCAACCCCTTTATTACTTCTTTTTAATAGATCTACTTGCATTTCTTTTTCAAGGGATTGTATCTGCATACTTAAACCTGGCTGCGTTAAATGAAGGATTTTTGCAGCTTTTGAGATACTATTAGATTTCACAGTTATGTAGAATGCGTGCAAATGTTGTAAATTCATTTTATCAGGCTCCTTCGCATTAAAGCTTTTCAGAAAATAAGCAATACAATCTACCTAGCATGGTACAAGACATTCGTTGAAAATAGTTTGTTAATTGACAAACGATAAAGTATAACTACAAGTATTTAGTTGAATTACTATGAAATTGAGAAAGAAAGAATAGATAAATAAACATATTGTTATTTAATTATATACACAAAATTCCATTATTTCAATAGATGAATCCATGTATTCAAATATCTTTATTATTTAAACGAGGGCCTTCATAGATTGTATGAATATGAATGATGTAAATACATTAAAGATTGTTTATTCCTTAACATAAGCGATTGTTATAGAGCATAAGTAACCGTTATAATTTTTGTTCACGAAAATACTATATAATAATGTTAAGTAAATAACAATCGCATCATAATAAGGGGGATCGGAATGATATCTCAAGAAATGTTAAAGCATATGCAGGAAATTGTAGAAGGCTGTATGGGGGATGCACCACCATATTGCGAGGCTACATGTCCAATGCATACAGATGTAAAGGGCTATGTGAATTTGATTGCAGAAGGAAAGTATACAGATGCTATCTCATTGATTCGGGAAAAGCTTTTCCTACCAGCTACTCTAGGGCGTATTTGTGCCCATCCCTGCGAGGAAAAATGTAAAAGAGAGGAAGCCTTTAAACAGCCAATGTCAATCGCTGCTTTAAAGAGATTCGTTGCAGACAATCATGATAATGAAGCTCTGTGGGATTTAAACGTTGAAAAAGAGCAAGGAAAAAGAATCGCGGTCATTGGGGCTGGACCAGCGGGAGCACAGGCAGCGCTAGATCTTAGAAAAAAAGGGTATGAGGTTACTATTTTTGAAAAGCTACCAGTTGTCGGTGGGATGATGCGAGTGGGGATCCCTGAATATCGCTTACCTAGAGAAATTATTGATTTTGAGTACACATTGCTAAAGAAAATAGGTGTAGCATTTAAGCTAGGTGTTGAGGTTGGAAAAGACATAAGCTTTGAGCAGCTAAAAAATGAATTTGATGGAATCATCATTGCGATTGGGGCCCATAAAGGCGTCGTGATTCCAGTAGAAGGACATGATTTAGATGGTGTATTAAATGCCGTAGACTTTTTACGTGAAGTAAGTATAAAGCGTGTATTTGATATCGGAGAGAAAATTTTTGTAATTGGTGGAGGAAATGTTGCCATTGACGTGGCAAGAAGTGCGAGAAGAGTTGGTGCCAAAGAAGTACACCTGTGTTGCCTTGAGCCAAAAGACAAAATGCCTGCCCATACATGGGAGATTGAAGAAGCTGAAGAAGAGGGTGTTATTATTCATGCTGGATTTGGTCCGAAACGTATTGTTGGTGACAATGGGAAGGTAATCGGATTTGAAGTAAAAAAATGTGTGTCTATCTTTGATCAAGAAGGAAAATTCAATCCCCAATATGATGAGAATTTGATAGAAAGATATGATGTAGACAACGTTGTTTTTGCAGTAGGTCAAGGGGTGGATAGCTCTTTCATAGATGGAGAAGCCATAGAGACGGTTCGAGGTGGAAGAGTTAAAGTAGATCCAATCACCCTTCAAACAGGTGTGGATAAAGCCTTTGCAGCAGGAGATGTCAGTGGCCGATCAGTCATTGCCATAGAAGCAATGGCTGAAGGTAGGAAAGCGGCCATATCGCTGGATCGGTATTTGAATGGTCAGGATTTATATGTAGAAAGAGAATACGAGGGATCTTATACTACCTGGTTAGAGACAACGGTAAAGGAAGATGAGGAAAATATTCCAAGGGAAAAGACGAGACAAAAAGATCCTGTGAAAAGGGTAGAGAGCTTTGAAGAAGTGGATTTAGGTCTAACTGAAGAGCAGGCCCTTAAAGAAGCAGCAAGATGTTTGAAATGTGAGTGTAAGCACTGTATGAAAGAGTGTGAGATGCTAAACGATTATTGCACGTATCCAAAAGAATTGTTTAAGCAAATCATAGAGACTGGGACGGTAGAGCCTATTGTTGTATTCTCATGTAATATGTGCAGTCAATGTACCATTGCATGTCCAAAAGATTTCAAAATGCAGGACAGATTCTATGACATTAGAAAGGTCATGGTTAAGAAAAACAATGGCAAGTCACCAATGAAGGGACATAAGGCCATAGATATGCATCAAGCCCTTGGTTTTTCTAAAATCTTTAATACGGCTAGACCAGCTGCTAAGCGTAAAGGGAGGTCATAGTATGGCAGAGAACACGGTTAAAACAAAGCGAGTATTTATTCCAGGATGTAGCTTACCATCATACAATCCAGTTCTTGTGGAAATGACGTTAGAATATCTTCAGGAAAAACTACCAGATACAGGAGCCATCCTCAAATGCTGTGGAAAGCCCACAAAGGCACTGGGCCAGGTTGAAAAGTTTAAAGAGAGATATGGTCAGTTACAAGCAGAAATAGACCGATTAGGGGCAGAAGAGGTCATCGTTGCTTGTCAATCATGCTACCTTACGTTATCGGAATATAGCCCAAAACAAAAAGTCACTTCCCTTTGGGAACTTCTTCCTAAGATTGGTTTACCTGAAGCTTCAAAGGGAATTGGAAGAAACAGTGATATTGTACTGGCGATCCATGATTCCTGCCCAACACGGAACAATAGTGCGATCCATGATGGAATCAGATGGATTATAAATGAGCTGGGATATAAGACGGAAGAGCCGCCCAACACAAAAGAAAGTACGAGATGTTGTGGATTTGGAGGCATGGTCGTTCCTGCCAATCCTGATTTAGCACTTAGAGTAATGAAAAGAAGGACTGGTGAGGTTGAATCTGACTATATGGTGACTTACTGTGCTGCGTGTAGGGAATCCATGGTGCGGGGCGGAAAGAAAACCGTACATATATTGGATTTGGTTTTTGGAGGTCCGTGGACAGCAAATTCAGAGTTTCCAGGAATACCAGGAAGTCCAATAACAAGCTGGAAGAATAGATACAAGGCAAAGCAAGGAATTAATAAGGTGTTAAAATAACCAACACATTGGTATGAAGGAAACGTCAGAAGTTTCTTTTATATAAAATTTTATCATTAAAGGGAGGAATCATTTGTGAAAAAAGTATTATTAATTATTTTATCACTCATTCTTGTAATTGGTGCGGTGGGGTGCAGCAAACCTGAAGTAAAGACAGAGGCTCAGCTAGAACAGCAAAGAGAAAAATATGGTGATTATGTGGATGCGGATCAAATCGTCAGTGCATTAGAGGCGAAGGACTTGATTGCAGCAGGTGGAAATATTGTTATTGTAGATGTAACAAAATCCACAGATTATTTATTAGGACATATTGAAGGTGCAGTGAACGTATGGAGACCTGATTACAGTGCTGACAAGGGTGAATATGCCTATGATGGTATGAGAGCCAGCAGGGAAAAAATGGCGAAGCTGTTAGGAGCCCTTGGGGCAGATAAGGATACAAAATTTATCGTGTATTCAAATCACCATAACTATGATGCTACAAGATTTATGTGGCAATTGCAATTATTTGGTCATGACAATGCGGTACTTATTGACGGTGGTTTACCAGGATGGCAAGCATCAGGATTACCGACCACTACTGCAAAGCCAAGTGTAACAGCGAAGGAATACCAATTCCCAGGGGAAATGGATGAAAGCATCTTAGCAACAAGTGATGATGTAAAGGCTGCTATTGAGGATTCAAATGTGGTTATTTGGGATACAAGAGCACAAGAAGAATACACAGGAGCGAAGCAATTGGATGGAGCATTTAGAAAAGGTACGATTCCAAATAGTGTTTGGTTAGAATACAAAAATTTGATTCATGGCGGCGAAGGTGAAGATGCTACATTCAAGACTGCTGCTGAGTTGAAAGAAATACTAGAAGCCAAAGGAATAACACCTGATAAAACAATCATTCCATTCTGTCAGTCCGGTGTACGTTCATCTCTTGCCGCTACAGCGTTAAAGCTTTTAGGATATGAGAATGTGAAGAATTATGATGGATCATGGATCGAGTGGAGTCATAATCAAGATCTTCCAATTGCAATTGGAGAGGTAAAATAACAAATATCCAAAGTCATGGTTGCATATGGGGGCCAATAGGGCCCCTCCCCTTTATACTTCATCAAATGGAGGTGTTTTTGTGGCAGAAGTAAAAGAAATAAAAAAAGATAAAAAGGCAGATACGATGAAACTATTGGCAGTGGTACTTGTAATTGTTATCGGATTTTTCATGGCTTGGAAAACAGGACTTGTAAGTAAGATTCAAGACGTTCAGGCTATGCAGGCGTTTTTTAAATCCTTTGGTGTTTGGGGTTACCTAGTATTTATTCTAGTTTTTATTGTAGCATGTGTATTTATGCTACCAGGGTCCATGCTTACCATCATAGCGGGGATCGCCTTTGGCCCAATCATGGGAGGTGTTGTATCTCTAGCTGGTGCAACTCTTGGAGCCACTGCAGCATTTCTTGTGGCTAAGTATGTAGCAAGAGGCATGATAGAAAGCAAGATTGGACAAAATCAGATGTTCAAGAAGATTGATGACGGTGTAGCTAAAAATGGAACGAGTTTTTTGATATTAACGCGCTTGGTTCCTGTATTTCCATTTTCCTTCCAAAATTATGCATATGGATTGACGAAGATAAACCTAGGCACCTATTTTTTGGTCTCACTGATCTGTATGGCGCCAGGAGCTTTCATATATGCCTATATGGCTGGTGAAATCGTAACGAACGGTTTCTCCACAGGGCTGTTGATCAAATTTGCAGCAGCAGGAATCATTCTGTTTTTGATTTCCTTGATACCTAAATATATTGCTAAGAAAAAAGGTATCAATATGGATGAGTTAAAATAAGGGAGTTTATTTTTGAAAGAATTGGTTGAGGGCACTAGGAGACAGTTTGTAGCACTGTTTCCTTTTTGTATTTGTTCTTGGAGAACCAATAAAAGGAATGGGTGATGGAATGAAGGTGTCAATAATTATTCCGATTCTGAATGAGGAGAAGAATATTCATAGATTTATTGAAAGACTTGATAAGATAAAAGGGAACAAAGAAGTAATATTTGTTGATGGTGGCAGCGAGGATAGAACTGTGTCTTTAATACCTGATAAATATCAGGTGGTAAAATCACCTAGGGGTAGAGGTCAACAAATGAATACCGGGGCAAAATATGCTACAGGAGATATTTTCTTATTTCTTCACTGTGATAGTCAGTTAGAGGAAGATGCCTTAGCATATATATTGACTTCGGATATAAGTGCTCATTACGCAGGTGGCTGCTTCTCAATGGCTTTTGATGGGAAAGGATTTTTGCTTAGATTGGTTGCATACCTATCAAATATTAGGGTTAAAGTGACTAAAATTATGTTTGGGGATCAAGGAATATTTGTTAGAAAAGAGGTATTTGAAGAATTAGGGGGATTCTTACATATCCCCATTATGGAGGACTTGGAGTTTTCTAGAAGGCTGAAAAAAAGAGGGAAAATCATACAGCTTAAGGGCAGGATTGTTACATCTTCAAGAAGATTTGAAGAACTGGGTGTAATGAAGGCGGTTTTATTAATGCAGCGATTAAAACTACAATACTTTTTAGGAGCAAGTCCAGATAAACTACAATATTTTTACAAAAATGTGAGGTAAACATGAAAAATGCACTGATCATATTAACGAGAGCACCAATACCAGGAAAGACAAAAACTAGACTCATGACCCATCTAACAGGAGATGAATGTGCAGCTATCCATGAATGCTTTCTAAAGGATATTTATGAGAATGTATTAAAAATAGATGTGGATAGCTTTGTTTACTATACACCAGAGAGATACAAAAACTTGATGTGTAATATTTTAGGAGGCTGCCAAGAATTGCATCCTCAAAGGGGGAAGGACTTAGGTGAGAGAATGCATCTTGCTATTCAGGATTGTATAGAAAAAGGATATGAAAAGTGTGTTTTAATAGGTACAGACATACCCACTTTACCGGCTTATATTATTATGAAGGCCTTCGAAAAGCTAGATAATAACGATATTGTCATTGGACCCACTTTGGATGGGGGGTATTATCTTATTGGTATGAAACAGCCCTATCCCCAAATATTTATGGATACTTTTTATGGTGTTGAGACCGTATTCGAAAGGACTCTAAAAACCTTAACCCATCTAAGCTTAGGGGTTGAAATCCTAGAGCATTGGTATGATGTGGATACCTTTGATGATTTGAAATATTTGGCAAACGAAATTCAAACGAAGAATATCCATTCTCACCATACAAAACAGTTTCTTACTTATAAGGGGTTCTTTGACAAGGCGAACAAGGGGGAAGATATGATATATGGAAAAAATGCTGAGTGAGTATATGAATAGCTGGAAAATTTATGATGCTTTAGAAATTCCAAAAGACAGAAAGATTGTATTCAATCTTTTGGGACGTGGAGAATACAATATTAATTATGTGTTTATGCATCCAGTTACCCAAAGGAAAATGGTGTTACGGATTAATACTGCCAGCCAGATGGGATTGAACAACCAGATTGAATATGAATATCATGCATTAAAGCTGTTGGAGGGTACGAAAAGAACACCGAAAACCTACTATATGGATGGTTCAAAAACCACACTGCCTTTTGGTATCTTAATAATGGAATATCTTTATGGAAGAAGTCTTAACTATTGTTCAGATTTAGAAGCGGCAGCAGCCATTTTTGCTGATATACATAGTGCCCCCATTGATGAAGCTGGATTCTTGTTAAAATCTAAGAACCCCCAAAGAGAAATGTTAGATGAATGTGCGAAAATGGCATCGGTATATGTATTGTCAGAGAAGGGTGAGGCTAGGGTAAGAAATAAAATAAATGAGTTATATCATAGGGCAGAGAAAATGGTGGAAGATAATCTCCCTTCTATAAGAGACTACAGGATCATAAATACAGAAGTGAATTCAGGGAATTTTATTATAAATGCGGATATGGAAAAGTGCTACATGATTGATTGGGAGAAACCAATCTTAGGAGAAGTTGAACAGGATCTTGCTCATTTTATCGCACCAACAACTACATTTTGGAAGACAGATAAACTTTTATCTGTGGATGAACAGCAGTATTTCATTCAAGCCTATATAGCCAAAATAAATGATCGAATCCATATAGGGGATATGAAAGAGAAACTCAGGCTATATCTTACCCTTACCTGCTTGAGGGGGATTACCTGGTGTGCTATGGCCTGGGTTCATTATCAAGATAAGGAGAGAATGATTAGAAATGAAGATACATTTAAGAAATTAAATGCATATCTATCAGATGACTTCTTAAACGTGATCAAGGACAACTACTTTTAATGAGAAGAAAAGATAACAAAGAATTGGAAAGCCAAGAAAAATGTGTGTTTAGATATCATAGCATTGTATGAACTAGGGGATGGAATTTTTACAAATTATAAGGAAAAAGAGGTTAAACGAAGAGTATATCGTTTAACCTCTTTTTTAGGGATGTACATTATTTTACAACAGGAAGTTTTTGATTATTCCAACCTCCACTACCTGTTTCCTTTGTACCCATACCAAAGTTTAAAGAGATTGCATCATAACCAAGCAATCTTAGACCCGCGGCTACTTGACCAGAGCCAGCACCGATATATCACAAAGGAACTATTTTTTTATCTTGAGGCAGATCAAAAAGAGCATCATTGCTATTTTTTCCACTTTTATAGACAATATTTACTGCACCATCAATATGGCCGCCCTTATAGTCGTCTGGTTTTCTTAAATCTACGAATAATATGCTGCTGTCTTTTGATTCTATAATTTTATTGGCTTCGGCTTCAGACAAAATAAAGTCAGCATAGATTGTATTTTGTGCATCACCTAGTGAATCAAAGTATTTCACAATAGCTTCCTTCATTTCTGGTTGAATATCCAGAGGCGTAGATGCAGGAAAACTATTTGCGGTTGTTTCTATAACATCATTCATATTAGAGAGTTTAGATATTCCAAGATCCCATCCTAATTTAACTTGGGTTGCATTAAAGCCGGCAACTCTTAGAAGTAGAACTAATTGATTGCCTGTTTGGCCTGTGTCATCAGTTATGAGGATGGGCTTATCCTTAGGCAATTTATCCAAAGCTTTTCCTAACTCAGGACCAAAGGGTATATTTACTGCACCTTTTATATGTCCCTTGTTATAACTATCTGCACTTCGAATATCTAGAATGAACATATCCTCATTCTTTTTTACTTTCTCCATAAAGCTCTTAGGATCAATTATATTTTTATCAGAAGGTACGTCAGCAAAGTATGCCAGTACAGCTTCCTTTACCACATTTACTTTTTCTGCCGTAGGAACTTGTTGATTGGCTGGCTGCGTAGTTGTATCAGTTGTAGTAGTTTCTATTTTGGGTGCACAGCCCGACAAAGCAACTATAAAAATAAGTGTAAAAATAAAAGCAAATCGTTTGATTTTTTTAATACTCATGTAGTTATCCCTCCTTTATCTGTTCACTTGTGAATATATACAGCAATGCTGCTGTCGGCAAAATGTTTTGTAACCTCCTTTCTTAACAAAACAAGTTATTTATGCCGATTGAATATATATAGAAGAAACTTAGATGAAAAACTTTAGAACAGTTGATAAACTTATAACTATATAACTATATAACTATATAATAATATATTTATAAGTTTATAGTAATACTTTGATTTTTATTTGTCAATCTAAAAGTTACAATTTTCCGAAAATAAACAGTGATGTGGGATATGATAAAATCAGAACTTTTTAGACGATGAAGAATGATTTTTGATAAAAAAAGCTGAAAAAATGTAGCTATCAATCGCATCTATAGGTATTGGAGCCACTACCATGATTATCAAAGCTTGTACCTTAAATCGTTTGGCTATATATTAAGCTTTAAGTTAACAGTTAAGGGGGGATTTTATGTCAAACATTTAGGATTCTGATTTCCATTAAGTGAAATATATTGAATATGCTAGTTGCGCAGACAAATGTACACATAATGTGAAAGGTTTGAAAAAAAGTATCTATTTAGTTTAAAGGGGGATGTTGCTTATGGGTAATAGAAACATAATCAAATCAAAAGAAAGCTTGGTTCCGTCACACCATGTGCCCCTACGAGTATACCCCTTGTGATCGGGTATGTAGGAGGTACGGGGGAACAAAATACAAAGAAAGCTTTTTGGCTTTCGGCGGTTTTTTCTATAGGTATGGCGATCACATTTACCATCTTAGGTGCAACTGCATCCCTCCTTGGAAGGCTTCTGCAAGGAACAGGTTCATGGTGGTACATACTTCTAGGCGTACTGATGCTTTTAATGGCACTACAGGTATGGGATATATTCAACTTTGTTCCATCCTCCTATGCTATGAATAAAAATACCAAACGAGGTTTTTTAGGAGCGTTTCTTACAGGTGTTTTAGGTGGATTTTTTTCATCACCCTGTGCTACTCCAGTATTGGTAGTATTGCTTGCATTGGTAGCAAAGAAAGGAAGCTTCTTATGGGGTATATTACTTTTGCTGTTGTATTCTTTAGGCCATAGTTTTCTTGTGCTGATTGCAGGGACATCCGTAGGGTTTGTGCAAAAGGTATTATCCAGTGACAAATATGGAAGGGCAAGCAAAATACTTAAAGTTCTTACTGGACTAATGATTATGGGGATAGGCTTTTATATGTTTTATTTAGGATTCTAAAAATCTATTGGTAACAAAAAAGATAAAATCTAAACGCTAGTGTTGCATTAATCTAATAATTCAAAGCTGACCTGGAGCTATACCCCTAGAGATAGAAACAATATTCTATTTGCTAGGGGTATTTTTCAGAGTTTACTTATCTCATCAACATAGCATATTGATTTCACGGATGGACAAAGTTTAGTTCTTAAAATATATGAAATAGATATTGACAAATTAAGGATATAGAGTTATTATGCTTATATACCCATATGGGTATATAAGCATAGAATTATAAGATTTAGAATTTTAAAAGGAGAAGATGTGAGACTATGGATAAGCTGATAAATATGTTTAAGCTTTTATCGGATGAAACACGAATGAGAATTATGATCTTACTTTACGATCGAAGACTATGTGTATGTCAGATCCAGGGAATACTGGAAGAATCACAGCCTAAAATATCAAAACACTTAGGCAAGTTAAGAGATATGGGATTCATTAAAGATGAGAGGAAGGAACAGTTCATTTTTTATTATTTAGATAAAGAAAATATGTTACTTAAAGAATTATTAGAGAAAATCATCATAAACATTGATGATTATCCTGTCTTAAAGAATGATATCAGTAGACTTGAACAAGCAGATTCATACATCAATGGGTAGGGATTGCTGACATTCAAAAGGTGGAATCTGTGAATGCTATAAAAATATAATTAGGTTGGTGATCAGAATGAATATCATAACACAAACATTTAATTTTCTTAATGATCAATTATTAAAGATGACATGGCTTTATAAACTCGTTCAATCCCTTGTAGAGAGTGTATTTGGACTATCAATTGAGGGAAGATTAGGAGGGAGTATCCACTTCTTCATCTACGATACCATAAAAATCTTTATACTCTTATCTGTACTAATCTATGGAATTTCTTATATCCAAAGTTATTTTCCACCTGAAAGAACGAGGAAGATCCTTGGGGGAATCAAAGGGATTAAAGGAAATATTTTAGGGGCGTTACTTGGAACCATTACACCGTTTTGTAGTTGTTCTAGTATACCAATATTTATAGGCTTTACTTCAGCAGGATTGCCCATTGGTATAACTTTTTCATTCTTGATATCTTCACCCCTTGTAGATTTAGCCTCATTTCTTCTTCTAATGTCTTTCTTTGGGGCAAAAATTGCTACAGCCTATGTAGTTGTGGGATTGGTATTGGCAGTTATAGGGGGGACTTTGATAGATAAATTTGGCCTTGAAGAACATGTGGAAGGATATGTAAGAGAAATAGAAAGTGTTGAAGTTGAAGTTGAAGAAATGACCCGTAAACAAAGAATCTCATATTCTAAAGGGCAAGTTAAGGAAATCATTCATAGGGTATGGCTATATGTTTTGATAGGGGTTGGAATCGGTGCTGCCATTCACAATTGGATTCCTCAATCTGTAATAGAAAGCGTTATTGGGGAAAATAATCCCTTTGCAGTGTTATTAGCGACACTAGTAGGAATACCAATGTATGCAGATATATTTGGTACGTTGCCAATTGCAGAAGCATTATTTGCTAAAGGGGTAGGTATTGGAACAGTATTATCCTTTATGATGGCTGTAACGGCTCTTTCCTTACCATCTATGATTATGTTAAGTAAAGTTGTAAGGCGTAAATTATTAGGCGTGTTCATTGGTATTGTTTCAGTGGGAATCCTTATTATAGGATATCTATTTAATGCCGTTTCATATTTCTTTACTTAGAGTTATAAAAATATAATACTAGGGCATGTTTGCTTTAATATACAGATTGAATTTATTATGAAAAGGAGTGCCTATTATGATTATTAAAGTATTGGGACCAGGTTGTGCAAATTGCAAAAAGTTAGAGGAGAATACAAAGAAAGCAGTAGAAGCATTAGGAATTGATGCCACTATAGAGAAGGTTACAGATTTTAAAGACATGATGGCCTATGGAGTAATGAAAACACCGGCACTTGTAGTAGATGGAAAAGTAAAGATTATGGGTAGAGTCCCATCGTCAGATGAAATTAAAGAATATTTATAGTATTTGAGGAGTCCTTAAGGTAGGACCCTTATTCAATGGCACACATATCAGGATATTCCTTTTGAGCAGACATAGGAGTTCTAAAGTCTTAAGCTACAAGGGGCTTATTGTATAGTTTGCTTTGGTATGTTATATAAATTGGCGTAAGCAAGATAATAAACTCTTATCTACATGATAAAAAGGGATCATACCAGCGAAAAGATGCAGCTTCGCTGGTATTATCCCTTTTAAGTTTGTTTAATAGCCTCTATAACTTCTTCCATTGTAGGAATCTTACCCGAAAATTTTACTACACCATTGATCATAAGTGCAGGTGGGTTCATGACCCCATGCTTCACGATAGAGGGGATATCTCCAATAATTTCAAAATCATCATCCATTCCTAGTCTTGTTAATGCCGCATCGACGATGGGCGCTATCCTACTGCCACCTCAGCAAACTTGCTCTAAGATCTTAATTTCCATATTTATTTCCTCCTATTTACTTAAAATTTTTTTTACTTCATCCTTGGATGGTACCCGCCCGGAAACCTTAACAACACCATCAATAACTAATCCTGGGGTTTTCATGACACCAAAAGATACGATTTCTCTGAAATCCGATACTTTTTCTACGTCTGCTTGAATACCTAGCTCGCGAATGGCTTCGTTCACATAGCCATATAGGGTTGTGCAGTTCTTACATCCTGGACCTAATACTTTAATGTTCATCATTATACCTCCATTTCGTTATAAAACATGCTAATTTGTTTTTTCCAATTGGTCTATTAAAATATTTTTAACAATGTCTAATATCTGAAACAACTCTGGGGATTTTACGCTATACATAACCTTTAGGCCATCTTTTCGGCTATTCAAGATATCTTGATCTTTTAATATTTTAAGATGCTGAGATACATTGGATTGCTCTAATGCCAACTCTTCATAAATATGACAAACGCATAACTCATGCCTACTTTTTAAAATATCCAAAATCTGAAGACGAGTAGGATGAGCCAAAGCCTTTAAAAGCGAAGAAGATAGATCGAAAAACACAGTAGACAATGAGTACACCTCCTGCTACATTAGAAAATTCTAATATAATTATATTCTTATAGAATTAGAATTGCAACTATCTTCCATATCCATTTGAAAAAATTTCTAAATAGATTGTCAAAAAGCTTTACACCCCCATATACAGGGGGGTATAATTATTTTGAAATGATTTTAATTTATCATAGAAGTGAAGGAAATATATAAATTCAAGGAAGGTGAAAGTCTATGAACAATTTTTGGATGTATTCAGTAACGATTGTTTTATTAGTTATTTCGGCTGTTAAAGACAAGGGCAAGACAAAAAAGGCTCTTATGAAGGCTTGGAAGACTTTTGAAAATATTTTGCCTGAACTTTTGGGTATTATCATGCTGGTGGGGTTAATGCTTGCCATCGTGAATCCTGAAGTTGTTTCTAAGGTGATCGGCGCTGGGTCGGGGTGGTTTGGCGTTATTTTAGCCGCAGTTATTGGCGCAATCACATTGATTCCTGGCTTCGTAGCCTTCCCTACTGCGGCCCTTTTGCTTCAGAACGGTGCTGGATATATGCAAATAGCAGCCTTTGTTTCTACTTTAATGATGGTAGGGGTGATTACAGCTCCAGTAGAGATGAGGTATTTCGGTAAAAAGCTTACCGTGCTGAGAAATGCAACAGCCTTTATTTTTTCATTTGTCGTTGCATACATTATTGGAAGGGTGGTGGGTTAAGTTGAAGACCCTTAAGAAATATAGATTTTTTATTTTCACAGTGATCCTTCTGGTGGGTGTGGTTTTATTGAATAGGCAGTTGGGAATAAAGGCTCTGGGTATTGTAGGTTTTAGCTTAAAAGAAATGATGTTGGTCATTCCACCAATTTTCATCCTTCTCGGTTTGCTAGACATTTGGGTGCCAAAAGAAACCATGGTAAGATATATGGGAGAGGATGCAGGATGGTTAGGGGTTATCCTTGCCATCCTATTGGGATCGGCAGCAGCAGGCCCCCTCTATGGTGCGTTTCCCATCGCTGGAGTCTTTATGAAGAAGGGTGTCCGTTTTACCAATATCCTAATTTTTATAGGTGCATGGTCAACCACGAAAATACCAATGTTTCTATTTGAGATGGCATCGTTAGGTACTAGATTCGCCTTGACTAGGTTGGCTATTGATATCCCAGGAATCATTCTCATTGCATATATCCTTAACTTTTTTGTATCAAAGGAAGAAATTGAAGGGATTTACAAAAAAGCCGAGTCTTTATCCTAAAAGGGGTAGGACTAGAGAAATCAATAAAAAATCAGTAAGCCATCATGGCTTACTGATTTTTTATTGATTTTGAATGCCTTTGTTGCTTTTTATCTCATCGCTAAGGACTTCATTCATGCTGCCTGTTCGATAACCTAGAATATCTAAGGTTACATATGTAAATCCGATTTCTTTCAGCTTAGCACCTACTTGATCCATTAATTGGATATCGAAGAATTTTTCCCGTTCACTGGAAGCTACTTCGATGCGGGCAATCTGGTCATGATGTCTTACCCGAATTTGTCGAAAACCAAGATCTAATAAATACTGCTCCGCCAGTTCAACCATCTTTAGTTTCTCAGGTGTAATTTCCTGACCGTAGGGAAATCTAGAGGAAAGACATGCAAAGGCAGGCTTATTCCAAGTGGGCAAACTCATGGTCTTAGACAGAGTTCTTATATCATCCTTTGTAAGGCCAATTTCTTTTAAGGGGCTGACCACACTTAACTCCTTGGCTGCGTGCATACCAGGTCTAAAGTCACCTAGGTCATCAAAATTAGATCCATCTACAACATGGAGCATGTGGTATTCGTTGGCCACATCCCTCACCTTAGAAAAGAGTTCATGCTTGCAAAAGTAGCATCTGTTGGTAGGATTCTTGGAGAAACCTTCAATCTCTAATTCTTCAGACACAATAATGATGTGTTTTACACCCATTGCCTCTGCATACTGCTTTGCTTCGTTCAATTCCCTTTCAGGATAGGTTGATGACCTTGCAGTTACGGCAATGACTTGATCGCTTAAAACTTCATGGGCAACCTTTAGCAAAAATGTGCTGTCCACACCGCCAGAAAAAGCAACCGCTGCGCTTTTTAGGTTTCCTAAAAATTCTTTTAACTTGATAAGTTTATCCTGTGGGTTCATTTTTGGCCTCCTACAATATATTTAAAAGACAAGCTTGCATAACATTACCATACTAAAGCAAATTTTATATCAGGTTGCTAAGGATGTCAATAAATACTATACTATGATTATAAGATCCTATGGATGATAAGAAATAAGATCATATTACAAGCAAAAGAAAGGAAGTACTTATATGAAGAAGATTATTGTTTATGGAAGTCATATGTGAGCTGAGTGTCCAGAGGTGAAAGAGTTTCTTTCAGAGGAAGGCGTTAAGTTTGGGTATTTTGATATAAGTTTGGATTTTGGGGCATTAAAGAGATTTTTGAAGATAAGGGACACCCATTCTATTTATGACCAAGTAAAAGCAGAGGGCTGGGTAGGGGTACCAACTATTATTATTGATGATGAAATTATCATTGGCTTGGATCGAGAGGAATTAAGGAAGAGAATAAAGTAACATACCATGTAGATATCAATACATAGTGTAAACACAGGGCTTTATCAGTCACTGTGTTTTTTTATTAAAGTGCAAAAACAGTGTTGCTAAAAATATAGAATTATCATATACTATACATGAACATATGAATAAGTGTTCATGTATTCGTGGAAAGGATGATGTCAATATGAGTCAAATGAATGGGGATACGTGCAACTGCAACGTGATCCATGAAGATATTGTGAACAAGGTGCGGCAGGTGATGCCTAGGGAAGAGACATTATATGATCTGGCGGAGCTTTTTAAAGTCTTTGGAGATACCACAAGAATCAAAATTCTCTATGCCTTGTTCGCGGAGGAAATGTGTGTGTGTGACATTGGTGTATTGTTAGGCATGAATCAATCTGCTATTTCCCATCAATTAAGGGTATTGAAACAGGCTGGTCTAGTGAAATTCAGAAAAGAAGGGAAGATCGTGTACTATTCCTTGGATGATGAGCATGTAAAAAACATCTTTGATCAAGGATGGGTGCATATCAATCATAAATAAGCATAGGGGGACTTCATATGAGTAGGTCAAAAGTTGAATTGATTTTAGAAGGATTGGATTGTGCCGGCTGTGCAGTAAAGATCGAAGCACGGGTGAAGGAAATCAGTGGTGTGGATAATGCCATCATGAACTTTGTTACAAAAACTTTGGCGATTCACATGGGGGATGTGGATAAAGCGGATGAGATTATTATAGAGACGAGAAGCATCGTGAAGAAGCTGGAACCCCATGTGGAGGTCATTGACAAGAGTGAGATTAAAAGAAACACAGAACATGGAGAACATCATCATGATCATAGCCATGATGAGTTAGGCCATAAAAAAGAATTGATCCGACTAGGAATAGGTGCTGTACTTTTTGTTGTGGCTTTAATATTTAAATTCTCAACACATATTGAGTTTATCTTGTATTTTTCAAGCTACATCCTTGTTGGTGGCGAAGTACTGGTTAAAGCAGGAAGAAATATCGCAAGGGGGCAGGTGTTTGATGAGAATTTCCTGATGGCCATTGCAACCATAGGCGCCTTTGCTATTGGCGAGTTTCCTGAAGGTGTTGCAGTTATGCTTTTCTATCAAATTGGAGAATTCTTTCAAGGGGTAGCTGTAAACCGGTCTAGAAAATCCATAGCAGCCTTGATGGACATACGACCAGATTATGCAAACCTAAAGCTAGGAAATCATGTGAAAAAAGTATCCCCTGAAGAAGTCCAAGTGGGGAATCTTATTGTGATAAAACCAGGTGAGAAGGTCCCATTAGATGGTATTGTCATTGAAGGAAGATCCATGATGGATACATCTGCCTTAACGGGCGAGTCAATGCCGCGGGAAGTGGAGATGGGCAGCAGTATATTGGGTGGGTTTATCAACAGTAATGGATTGTTGATAGTAGAAGTCACTAAGAATTTTGGTGAATCAACGGTATCTAAGATTCTAGAAATGGTACAGAATGCAAGCAGCAAAAAGGCACCAACGGAAAACTTTATTACTAAGTTTGCTAGATACTATACACCGATTGTGGTATGCGCAGCTTTAGCCTTGGCAGTCATTCCGCCTTTGGTGTTAGAGAATGCTAGTTTTTCGGAGTGGATTTATCGAGCATTAATCTTTCTAGTCATTTCTTGTCCTTGTGCATTGGTGGTATCTATCCCCTTGGGATTCTTTGGCGGAATTGGAGGGGCATCAAAGAATGGTATCCTTGTAAAGGGTGGGAACTACCTAGAAGCCCTTAATCATGTGGAGATTGTTGTGTTCGATAAAACGGGTACCTTAACCAAAGGAATTTTCCAGGTTACAAAGATTATTCCGAGGGAAGGGGTTACAACTGAAACTCTATTGGAATACGCAGCCTATGCAGAGAGTTATTCCAATCACCCTATTGCCACATCCATTCTGAAGGCCTATGGAAAAGATGTGAATAAGGATGAGATGGAGAACTATGATGAGATTGCTGGTCATGGCATCAAGGTAAAAGTCAGAGGAAAAGAAGTTCTCGTTGGTAATGCAAAGCTGATGGAACGAGAAAAGATCCTATACGAAAACATGGAAGCGACTGGAACGATCATCTATATCGCCATAGATGGTGTCTATGGAGGTAGCATTGTTATCGCTGATACAGTGAAGGAAGATGCGAAAAAAACCATTCAAGATTTAAAGAAAATAGGGGTAAGGGAAATAGTCATGTTGACGGGGGATCGTCAAGTCGTTGGAGAAGAGGTAGCAAGTCTTTTGGGTGTGGATGAAGTTTTTGCAGAGCTTCTGCCAGATCAGAAGGTGGAGAAGCTGGAGATCATCCATCGCCGTAAGTCTTCTAAGGGAAAGGTAGTATTTGTTGGGGATGGTATCAACGATGCACCGGTGCTGGCCCGGGCAGATATTGGTGTGGCCATGGGTGGTTTAGGATCCGATGCAGCCATTGAAGCAGCCGATGTGGTGTTAATGACCGACGAGCCTTACAAGCTGGTAAGTGCCATTCGAATCGCAAAGCGCACAAATGCCATCGTATGGCAAAATATTATATTCGCCTTTGGCGTTAAGGGAATCGTACTCTTACTTGGTGTAGGTGGTATAGCTACCATGTGGGAGGCAGTATTTGCTGATGTGGGTGTCGCTTTGATCGCAGTTTTAAATGCTATGAGAGTGTTGAATACAAAACAAATATAGATTTTATAAAAATTGGGAGCCAGTTCAGTTGGCGCCCAATTTTTATAAAATCAAATTTATTCATCTTCTGTATTTGTAATATGACTGCATGGTTGCATATTTGTTATAAAATATAAACAAGTCCCTATGGCGATAAAAAATAATAATAGCATTATGAATATTTAGCATATAATCCTTTCTGCTTTTATTTACAATTGTTTGACTTTGTTTTTGCAAAAGATTAACAGTTATATTTAGTATTCTTTTGAACAGAATATTAATGTAAGACCACACTTCATTTATTGGAGGTTAAGAAAATGAGACAACTAGCACCGAGTGAAATGTTATCTTTAAGAGAATTATTGCAAATGGAATCTAATGGATTAACAAAAGCTAGAGCAACAAAGGCCATTGTGCAGGATAAAGATTTACAAAAGCAAGTGGATGCGGCGATTTTAGCTGCTGAGGGAAGGGTCAAAGGGATACAACAGTTTATTAGTGAAAACAATGTGGTAGACGTTACGGGGGTGCATTAATATGGCATCATTACTAAACACACTAATGGGAAATAATGATGGTGGACAGATGGATGATCAGACCATCGCAAATGATATGTTGATGGGTTCTAAAGCTGGAGCAGGTGCTTATCTTACTGCAATGCTAGAGTGTGCAACACCTGAATTGCGGGCTATGTATGGCACAAGTTTGAATCAAATGATAGGTGGTCATGGTGCTTTAACAGAGTTAGCCGTAAGCCGCGGTTGGTATAAACCCTATGATGCGCCCGATCAGCAGCTCACAGAGACCGTATATCAATCTCAATCAGTCATCGATCAAGGAGAAGGCATCTCTCAATAACGAAATGATGTAGAAATACTAGATAGCCTGTGGGATCCCACAGGCTATCTTAGATTTATATATAATTATTTTCTCTTAGCTTCGACTCGATTTCTGAAGATGAGACTTTGTCATCCTCATAGTCTACTGTTACCGTATTGGCAAATGAGTCAACTCTTATGGCCTTAATACCATCCATTTGTGAAATCACATGGTGAATGGATTCAGCTTGGGACTTTGCGTCTCCTTTAAGTCTATATTTTTTAGCGTTCATGATATCACCTCCACATATAATAGTATTTACGATTCCAATGTAAAATTGCCAAACAAATATTTACAAATGTTAAAAATAAAAATAAGGTGCG
>CALECF010000114.1 GCA_937948705.1 uncultured Anaerosolibacter sp.
TATAAGCGTCTAACATTTAACGTCTAACATCTAACTCTACAGAAGGAAGTGCTTTGGACTTATGCTAGGATATACATGGGACATACAGGTTAAAATCGTAAAGTATACACTCCTGGTCATGATACTAATCGCTGTTGCTTCCATGTTTTTCCAAGAACCGAGGCCTTTTATTTATGCCTTGATATTTGGAACACTGATTAGTATATTAAACTTCAGAAATCTGGCTTTAACCGTGGAAAAAGCAGTAACGATGAACCCTGGCCATGCCCAGGTGTATGCAAGTTCTAAATATTTTATTCGTTTTCTCACCAATGCTGTGGTGATTTTTGTTTGTATTAAGGCAGATTATTTAAATGTTCTAGGGGCAGTACTAGGTTTGTTTACCATTAAGTTTGTCATTATTGGTACAAACCTGTTTAATATATTATTTTTAAAAAAAATTTTTAAAAGAAAGGAGGAAGAATAGTGGAAGGAGGATTTGGCCCAAGAGTCATATTTGAGTTGCCAGGAGGCATTCCGGTTACGGAAACTGTAACTACTACTTGGATCATTATGGCGGCCCTTACCATTTTTGCACTTGTCGCAACCAGACGGTTTGATAAAGTGCCCAAGGGACTGCAAAATGTGATCGAACTATTAGTAGACATGGTATACAAACTCACTGCTCAGACCATGGGAGAAGACAAAAAGGCGTTTGCACCTTATATTGGTACGATTATGATATATCTAATATGTGCAAACCTCGCAGGTCTGTTCGGTTTTAGACCACCGACAGCCGATGTCAATACGACTATGGCCTTGGCTCTGTTAACATTTTTTATGATCCATTTCTTCGGTATGAAGAGAAAAGGAGTTGGCACTTATCTAAAGGGTTTCTTACAACCTTTTCCGGTGATGCTTCCATTGAACATTATTGGTGAACTTGCAACTCCAATTTCACTATCATTCCGTCTCTTCGGCAATATTGTTGGCGGGCTTATCATCATGAACTTGCTTTATGGTGCCCTGGCAGGACTAAGTGGTAATTTAGGAATTGGTATTCCTATTTTCCAAACTGCGATCCCATCAGTATTACACCTGTATTTTGACGTGTTTGCAGGGGTCTTGCAGTCCTTTATTTTCGCCATGTTGACGATGGTATTCGTCTCTGGAGCGATGGATTAGCAGAACCTGTATGAAGGAGGATGTATTAAGCTAAAGGGGGACAATTGAATATGGTAGATGCCAACTTTATTGAAAAGTTCCTTAGCTGGCTGATGACATTTGACCGTAAAGCTCTGATTCTCTCGGCTTCGGCAATCGGTGCTGGATTAGCAATGATTGCTGGAATCGGACCAGGGATAGGTCAAGGATATGCAGCGGGTAAAGGGGCAGAGGCAGTGAGCGTTAATCCAAAGGCCGGGAAACAGGCCACTCTGGTAATGCTATTAGGAGCTGCCGTTGCAGAGACTTCGGGAATATTGGCACTAGTTGTTTCATTAATACTACTGTTTGGCAATCCTATTGTAACGCAGGAGGGTGCAGTAATCATCCTTGTTGCGTCGGCATTAGGTGCTGGAATTTCCATGATTGCAGGAATTGGACCTGGCATAGGCCAGGGATATGCTGCTGGTAAGGGTACTGAGGCTACCGGAAGAAGGCCTGAGTATCAATCCAACATCATAAGAGCCATGTTCCTGGGCCAAGCGGTGGCGCAAACAACTGGTATCTATGCTCTAATAATATCTTTGGTGCTCATGTTCGCAAATCCATTAGTGAAATTATTATAAATTTAATGGATGAACGGTAGTTTTACAAAAAACTCTGTTTTAAAATGTGAAACATGCAGTGATGCATAATGGCAATCACGGATTGGTATGCTAGAAAAAAGAATTTATTGGATGAAAAGAAAACTGTTGAATATTAAAAGGAGGAAATATTATTATGGAACCAATTACAGGAAAAGCGTTAATATTAGCATGTTCAGCAATCGGAGCTGGTTTGGCGATGATCGCAGGTATCGGACCTGGTATCGGTCAGGGATACGCAGCAGGAAAAGGTGCTGAAGGAGTAGGAAGACAACCAGAAGCACAAGGAGATATTGTAAGAACAATGTTACTTGGAGCTGCCGTAGCAGAGACAACAGGTATTTACGGATTAATCATAGCGCTCATTCTTCTATTCGCAAACCCACTGGTAGGACTTCTGTAGTTCGATAGAAGACATGGAGATGGGAGAGTCCATCTCCTGCTTATGATTATCCCTTGAGAAAGGAGGCAGTATTCAAATGGAGGTAAGAGCAGGATTGGTAGAAATAAGCTGGACATTGGTGTTCCAGTTAATCAATACAATCATACTATTTTTAATATTGAGGAAATTATTGTTTAAGCCAGTTTCAGCAATGATGGCTGGGAGACAAAACGCTATTGTTGAGTCTATCAAAGAGGCGGAAAACAAGAATGTAGAAGCGGATCAGCTGAAGCTGGAGTACCAAAGAAAACTTGAGGGAGCCCAAGCAGAAGGAAGAGAGATCATCAAAGATGCTTCCAAAAGAGCTGAAGCTAGAGCTGAAGAAATCATTAGCCAGTCACAACAAGAAGCCATGAAAATGAAGGATAGAGCTGAAGCAGATATTCAGAGAGAAAAGCAAAAGGCAGCAAACATGATGAAGGAAGAACTAGCTGCATTAGCTGTAATGGCTGCTGGTAAAATTATAGGTAAAGATCTTGATGAAAAGGGACATGACAAGCTCATCAAGGAATTTATCGATGAGGTAGGGGAAACAGCATGGTCGAATTAGTTGCAAAAACCTATGCAGAGGCTTTGTTTAGTGTTGCCCTGGAACTGAACCAGATGGAGCAGTATGGGGAAGAATTAGATTTCGTCATGGAAAGCTTTAGACAGCATACTGATTTCTATGAGCTATACAAGACGCCAAGAATCAGTCATGATGAGAAAAAGCAGATTATAGAAGCTGTTTTCCAAGGAAAGCTGAGCGCTGAAATCATGAATTTCTTAAAAATTCTTGCTGACAAAAGAAGAACAAATGGTTTTGAGGCCATTGTCAAAGGCTATCACAAAATGGTGAATCATCACAAAAACATTTTGGAAGCTGTGGCTGTGACAACGGTGCCATTAAAGAATGAAGATAAGGTTGCGTTGGAAGAAAAGCTTTCTAAGCTGACAGGTAAGAAAATTATCTTAAAAAATGAAATGGATCCAACCATCATTGGCGGAATGCTGATCAGAATGGGAGACAAAGTAATAGATGGTACAGTGCAAGGCCGACTAGGCAAACTGAAGGAAAGTCTTGCTCAACTAATAGTTTAGGTGATAGGGGTGAAAAACAATGAATCTCAGACCTGAAGAAATCAGCTCAATTATTAAAGAGCAGATTAAGAGATATGAGAACAAGCTTCAAGTTACAGATATCGGTACTGTTATTCAAGTAGGAGATGGTATCGCCAGAATACATGGATTAGAAAAGTGTATGGCCGGGGAATTATTGGAATTTCCAGGCAGTGTATACGGAATGACACTTAACCTTGAAGAAGATAACGTTGGATGCGTACTTTTGGGATCCGATGACAATATCAAGGAGGGTGACATTGTAAAGCGTACGGAAAGAATTGTGGAGGTTCCTGTAGGTGATGCGTTGATTGGACGTGTTGTTAATGCGTTGGGTCAGCCGATCGACGGAAAGGGTCCTATCAAATCAGACAAATACAGACCTATCGAATCTGGCGCACCAGGTGTTATTGATAGAAAATCTGTACACCAGCCCCTGCAAACAGGTATCAAAGCCATTGATGCGATGATTCCAATTGGTAGAGGCCAGAGAGAGTTGATTATCGGAGATAGACAAACAGGTAAAACTGCCATTGCTATCGATACGATTTTGAATCAAAAAGAAGAGAATGTAATTTGTATTTATGTGGCTATCGGACAGAAGAAGTCCACTGTTGCTGGAATTATGAAGACTTTAGAGGACAGAGGGGCGATGGATTATACCATCATCGTATCTGCTACAGCCAGTGAATTGGCACCACTACAATATATCGCACCCTATGCGGGTGTTGCCATGGCAGAAGAGTTTATGTATCAAGGCAAGGATGTACTCATCATTTATGATGACTTATCAAAGCATGCCGTGGCCTACCGTGCCATGTCTCTGTTACTTCGTCGTCCACCAGGACGTGAGGCTTATCCAGGGGATGTATTCTACCTACACAGTAGATTATTGGAGCGTGCGGCAAAACTGAGTGATGCCCTTGGCGGTGGTTCTATTACTGCACTTCCGCTGATTGAAACCCAGGCTGGGGACGTATCTGCATACATCCCAACCAATGTAATCTCCATTACTGATGGACAGATCTTCCTTGAAACAGAGTTATTTTTCTCTGGCCAGCGTCCGGCTGTAAATGCTGGTATTTCTGTATCCCGTGTAGGTGGGGATGCCCAGATCAAGGCAATGAAAAAGGTTGCAGGTAAAATTAAGCTTGAATTGGCTCAGTATAGAGAATTGGCAGCATTTGCCCAGTTCGGTTCAGAACTGGATAAGGATACTCAGGAGAGACTAGCCCAAGGGGAAAGAATCCTGGAGAT
>CALECF010000115.1 GCA_937948705.1 uncultured Anaerosolibacter sp.
CCACCCCATAACATCAAGGTGCTCATTAATGCGCCAATCAAAAACACAATGACAAACATTGCTTCTCCAAAACTAATCTTTCTTGGTGTTTTTTCCATACATGAATCCTCCCCTTAACATATATTTAAAAATTTAGAAAAATGAAATAGTACTTTGTCTAGTATATCATGAAAACGATATCATGTGCAACTGTACAAGGAAGTTATCCCTATGAATATGACGAAAAATAGCGAAAAATAGGGAAAAAATAAGGAAAACTACCTAGGTAAAGACAAAGAAGGCTGATAAAACCCATAATAATATTGTACTATTCATATGTATGTATGTATATGCATAAATGCTGGAAACTTTATAGTAATTCCCTCATTTTAGGATAAAAATTATCTTAAAAAGAATATTGACACAATTTTTCACTTGTGTTAAGATACATAGAAATAAATAAATATACCTAAGAATTGTGTCTTAGAGGTTGCGATGTATAAAGAGTATCATGGAGGAGATAAAGGGAATCCTTGAGTCCATGGGAAAGGTATCATCGCCGAAGCCCGTAGGTTTACCTAAACCTAAGGGGCTGGGGCTATATTGAATAAATATAGCACTGTCGCTGATAGATAACCCAGTTTATCAGTGATGCGCTACTTCACAAGGGGTGAAAGTGTTATATTCTGCTGGAATCAAGACAGTCAGGAGTATCTCTTTTACTCTTTGACTGTTTTTTTGTTTTTGGAAAAATGAGGGTGTAGGATCATGGATTAGGCAAAAGAGGAGGCAGAAGGATGAAGTTGTTTGGAACGATGAAGATAAACGAGATGGATACGTTAGAAATAGGTGGTTGTAGTACCACGGATTTGGGAGAGGCGTATGGTACGCCCCTGTATGTAATGGACGAAGCATTGATCAGAGAAAATTGTAGGAAGTATAAGAATGCATTTGCAAAAAATGGTATAGATACCCAGGTTATTTATGCATCAAAGGCGTTTTTAAACATGGCAATGTGTACTTTAATCCAAGAAGAGGGATTAGGATTAGATGTTGTTTCCGGCGGTGAGTTATACACTGCTATGAAGGCGGGTTTTCCCATGGATCACGTTTACTTCCATGGAAATAATAAAACAGAGGAGGAACTGGGGATAGCATTGCAATATGGGGTAGGTACGATCATTGTGGATAATCCCTATGAACTTCAATTGCTTGAAGAACTTTCTAAAGAAAAGAAGCAAAAGATGAATATCTTATTTCGAGTCAACCCTGGTATAGAAGCTCATACCCATGCATTTATTCAGACAGCCCATCACGACTCAAAGTTTGGAGAATCTATATATAGTAGTAAGATCTATGATATGTTGAAATTTGCCTTGACGTCTGAATATTTGCAAATGCAAGGATTTCATTGTCATATTGGGTCCCAAATATTTGATGAGAAGTCTTTCCATGGAGCTGCGAAAGTCATGATTGCCTTTTTACAGCAAGTAAAAGAGGCGACTGGATATGAGTCAAAGGTACTTAATATCGGAGGGGGATTTGGAATTTACTATGTCAATGGAGATGAACCAGTAGATGTAGAAACATGTCTGTCAACGATGCTGGAAGTAATTTTATCTGATTGTGGGGAAGCTGGAATCAAAGTGCCTAAGGTGATGATTGAACCAGGAAGGGCTATTGTAGGAAATGCAGGCTGTACCCTCTATAAGGTGGGGGCTGTTAAAGAAACCTATGGGGGAAAAAAGTATGTATTTATCAATGGGGGAATGACAGATAACCCTAGAACGGCTCTATATGATGCCATTTATGAAGGCGCCATAGCCAACAAAATGAAAAGTATTGATAAAGAAAAGGTGACTGTTGCAGGGAAATGCTGTGAGTCCGGGGATATCTTGATTCATGATATTGAATTGCCTAAGATACATCCAGGGGACATTTTGTGTGTTGCAAGTACCGGTGCATATAACTATACTATGGCCAGTAACTACAATAGGATTCCGAAGCCAGCCGTGGTTATGGTAAAGGATGGGAAGGCAAAATTAATCGTCAAAAGGGAAACCTATGACGATGTGATAAGAAATGATGTAGCTTATTAAAGGAGGATGAGGAAATGGCGATCGTTGTACAAAAATACGGGGGAACATCTGTAGGTACTATTGAAAGAATTAGGAACGTGGCAAAACGTCTGATTGCTAGAAAAGATAAAGGTGATGGCGTTGTGGTGGTGGTTTCTGCCATGGGAAAAACGACGGACATGTTGATCAACATGGCAAAGGAACTGTCTGATGCACCTAGCAGAAGGGAACTGGATATGCTGATGTCAACAGGGGAACAAGTGTCTATTTCCTTATTATCCATCGCATTGAATGAAATGGGTTATGAATCCATTTCTCTTACAGGTTTTCAGGCTGGTATCATGACAGAGGGTTTTCATACCAAAGCGAGAATTCAAGATATTGAGACGGATAGAGTAAAACAATATTTGTCAGAGGGAAAGATTGTAGTCGTAGCTGGATTTCAAGGAATGAATGAGAACGGCGATATCACAACCTTAGGAAGAGGTGGTTCTGATACCACGGCGGTGGCACTGGCGGCAAAGCTGGAATGTGCTTGCGAGATTTATACAGATGTGGATGGTATTTATACTGTAGATCCAAGGCTGTTTCCAACGGCTAGAAAGCTAGATGTCATTAGTTATGAGGAAATGATGGAAATGGCAAGTCTGGGTGCTGGGGTCATGGAGACTAGGTCTGTAGAAATAGGGCAAAAATATAATGTACCCATATATGTAGCCTTGAGCAACGAAGATTGGCCAGGAACTTATATAAAGGAGTATGATGTGACGATGGAAAGTAAAGCGATTACAGGGTTATCGGTCAGTGATAAGGATTTAATGGTAACAATTAATCATGTACCCTATCAGGTGAAAAATATATCTAATATTTTTCAAGAACTAGCAAAAATGGACGTAAACATTGATATGATTAGTCAGACTGCACCTTCCCATGGGCAGGTAAATGTATCCTTTACAGCACCTAAGAATGATGAGGATATTATCCAAGGAATTATGGATCAGATTTTAAAAGAATTTTCCGGCGTAGAGGTAGAGATTGAGAAGGATATTACAAAGCTTTCTGTTGTTGGAATTGGAATGAGAAGTCAGTCTGGTGTTGCGGCTAAGATGTTTAAAATTTTTGCAGATAACGATATTGCTTTTAAGCAAGTCACTACTTCGGAAATTAGGATTTCTTATGTTATTGATACAGAGGATAAGCAAAGAGCTATTGAAATTGTAGCTAGAGAATTTAATCTATAAAATAGAAATCCCAACCTTGCGGTTGGGATTTCTATTTTATAGATTAAATTGAATAGAGTATTCAACGCCATTTTAAATGATCTTTATGATGAAGACAGCCAAGACATAGGGCTAGGATAAATAGCACAGGTTCATTAGAAAAATAAATTTTACTGGTCAAATTTACCACCTCCACCATATTCTTATTCCAAGGATGGACAAATATGATAGATTATATACAGGGAATAAAATTACAGAGCTTAAATGACAGGAAATATGGGCATCTGGATAGAATAGTTAAGTAAAGACTTTAGGGAGGTAGAAAAGAATGCCATTGCTTAGACATCTAGGGATTCCGCTGTTGAAAGGGATCATATATGCCATCATATTTGCCATCATCGGTTCGATTTTTTCATTGGTCAAGTCGTGGCCCATATTAAAGGGGGCATATATCTTTGTTCTTGTGGGGGGAGTCATTACTATGATTGTATCCGTAGCGTTACTCATAGGCACACCCAAAATGCGAATGGATATGATTCGTGAAGGAGATCCCCTTAAAAATCCTCACCGTGGCGCCGAGGGAATTGCACCTGCCCTCATGGGGATTACCATGATTATTATAGGATTTTGGATAGAAGCTATGATGCATTAAAAAAAAGCAGAGAAAACCTTCTCTGCTACGTTAGTGTGGACATGCCTTCTTCCCAGTTGGCTGGGCATGCTTTTCCGGTTTGAAGAGCTTTTAATACGCGGATGAACTCCTTTACATTTCTTCCTACGGAAAGGTTCTGAATCAGCTGATACTGAAGGTTGCCATCAGGGTCAATGATGAATACACCTCTTAAAGCAATCCCCCCTGCCTCATCGGCTAATACGCCATAGGTTTTAGAAAGGGATTTATCATAATCAGATAGCAGAGGGAAATCTACTCCTCCAAGATGCTGAGCCCATGCGTGATGGGTTGGTACACTATCGGTATTGGCCCCCAATACCACGGTGTCTAACTGCTCAAAGTATTTGAGTGTCTTGTTAAACTCCGGTACTTCGGTGCCTCACACGGGTGTAAAGTCTAGGGGATAAAAAAACAAAAGAACCCATTTTCCTTTATAATCGGATAACGAAGTCTCTCCTTTTGTGCTAGGGATAGAGAACGCTGGTGCAGGATGTCCAATTTTTATCACATAAACACCTCCTATATTGATTTCCTTTAGAGTGTTACCGATAGATAAAAAATATATTCAGATGGATATAATAAAAGGAAAGTTTTTCAAAATATATGAAGCTATGGTTAAATTTTATAAAGAATAGGAGGAATTTTTGTTCAAAGGTTGAAAGGTAACATGGTATATTTTGATCATTGATCTATTGAGATGAGGTGTGATATTGAGGGAAAGAAAAACAATCAAACTATCGAAGGTTGAGAGGGTGGCAATCGTTCACTTTAATCGACCGGAAGCTTTAAATGCTTTGAACTCAGAGACTCTGATTGAATTGGATGGAGTCATCGAGGAAATCGCTATAGATCCAGAAATAGATGTTATGATCCTTACTGGTGAAGGGAAAGCCTATGTAGCTGGAGCAGATATCGCAGAAATGCAAAGGCTTACAGCTGAAGAAGGAAGAAAATTTGGGATATTGGGTCAAAAGGTCTTTAGAAAACTGGAATTGATGGAAAAGCCTACGATTGCGGCGATTAATGGTTTTGCCCTTGGTGGAGGATGTGAATTGGCTATGAGCTGCGATATCCGCCTTGCCAGCGACAAGGCAAAGTTCGGTCAACCAGAGGTTGGGTTAGGAATAACCCCAGGTTTTTCTGGAACCCAGAGGCTTACTAGGATCATTGGCATGAGTAGAGCAAAAGAATGGATCTTCACAGGAGATGTCTATGATGCCAGTGAAGCTGAGCGGGTAGGCCTTGTAAGTAGAGTAACTCCCCATGAAGCGTTAATGGAAGAGGCGTTGAAAATGGCTGGTAAAATTGGCTCTAGGGCGCCATTGGCTGTGAAATATGCCAAAATTGCTATCAATAGGGGTTCTGAGGTAGATATGGATACCGCGGTACAAATCGAAGCTGATTTATTTGGTCTATGCTTTGCGACCCATGATCAAAAAGAGGGTATGACAGCATTCCTAGAAAAAAGAAAACCAAATTTCCAAGGTAAATAAAGTGAACAGGGAGCTAAATAGGTTTAATCGAGTTTTTAACGTCTATCTTCTAACTTCTAACCACAAGAAGAGATATATCTTACAAGTTGCAGATCTAAATATTATTATAAAATAGAATGCATAGTACATATAAAACGAGGAGGTTCTTTCATATGAAAAAAATTGGTGTGATTGGCGCAGGTACCATGGGAGCAGGAATTGCTCAATTATTAGCTCAAAGCGGCTATGAAGTGGTCCTAAGAGATATAAAAGCGGAGTTTATTGATAGGGGAATTGGTGGAATCGCAAAAAACTTTGATCGCAGCATTCAGAAGGGAAAAATGACAGAGGATGAGAAGGGAGTTATCCTTCAACGAA
The DNA here is from genome assembly GCA_937948705.1 of uncultured Anaerosolibacter sp. Next base: position 5,801 of record CALECF010000115.1, read on the forward strand.
TTGAAGGAACCGTGGATGTACAGGGCCTAGCATCATGTGATATTGTCATTGAGGCAGCGACAGAAAACATGGAGTTAAAGAAGAAGATATTTGCGGAGATGGATCAGGTATGTAAGGAAGATGCAATTCTAGCTACCAACACTTCTTCTTTGTCTATCACAGAAATTGCCTCAGCAACAAACCGCCCTGATCGAGTTATTGGTATGCATTTCTTTAATCCTGTCCCAGTCATGAAGCTGATCGAAGTGATCAAAGGATTAGCAACCTCGCAACATACAAAAGATGATATTATTGAATTGTGTCAAAAGGTAGGAAAAACACCAGTAGAGGTGGAAGAAGCGCCAGGATTTGTGGTGAATAGGATTCTTGTCCCTATGATTAATGAGGCCATTGGAATTTTGGCAGATGGTGTTGCAAAGGCAGAGGATATTGACGAAGCCATGAAGTTAGGTGCCAATCATCCCATTGGACCTTTAGCATTGGCAGATCTAATTGGTAATGATGTATGTCTGGCCATTATGGAGGTGTTATACCATGAATTTAGTGATAGCAAGTATAGACCCCACCCATTGCTTAGAAAAATGGTAAGAGGCAATCTCCTCGGTAGAAAGACAGGTAAAGGCTTCTACATATATGCATAGATATTTCTACAAATGTTTATTGCTACGAATAAACATTTGCAGAAAAATGTATCGCTAAACTACGCAGGTTAAGTTTGTAGGGGCGATTCATGAATCGCCTGTAAATTAAAGAATCAGGCGATTCGTGAATCGCCCCTACAATTTTTTGCTTAACCTAAATCTCAATAATAGAGCTTAATAAAAAATTTTGTTAGATAATTCTGGATTTAATGTAACACAAATTTAAAATCCAGCATATGATGGATATGATAAAATAAAAGAGTGATGGGTTCTTGCGTAAACCTATGAGAGGATATAATAAAAATGTTTTGAAAGGGGTCAACAATGAAAGCTTTCATAAAAATCTTTGTCATTGCCTTTGTAAGTTTTGCGCTAGCCATGGGAGCAGGGCTATGGAGTTTTACTAAGTTTTACCAACCAACCTCCGGACAAAATGAATTAGCCGAGGAGACGAGTTCCCCTATTGAGATGATAGATACTGTGGATGCTCAAGAACCACAGACTGAGAAGAGTGAATTGGAAAAGAAAATAGAGGAGAGTAAACGTGTAAACGTACTCCTATTAGGGATGGAAGGTCCAAGAACGGATACAATCGTTTTGGCAAGCTTTGATCCTGTAGCAAAAAAACTGGATTTGATATCTATTCCAAGGGATACATATTACGCTCGAAAAGGGTATAATACAGCAGATAAAAAGAAACTAAATGCAGTATATGGTGATACAGGGGCAGAGGGGACAATGGAAGCTGTTGGGGAATTGTTGGCAGGAATTCCAATACATCATTACGTGAAAGTGACCTACACCGGTGTAGAAAGAATTGTAGATTCTTTAGGCGGTGTTAAGGTGAATGTACCCTTTGATATGGTGTATGATGATCCCTATGATACGCCGCCACTTCATATCAATATTCCTAAGGGAACCCAGGTTTTAAAAGGAAAAAATGCTATACACTTTCTAAGATTTAGAAAGGATTATCCAGACGGTGATCTTGGAAGGATTCGAGCACAACAACAGTTTATGAAGGCAGCCATGGGAAAGGTATTTAGTTTTAGGCTTCCAGTTGTAGCCAATACAGTTTTTAAATATGTGAAGACAGATATGACCTTATCTGAAATCTTATTATTAGCAGGTGATGCTGTAGGAATGACCCGAGAGAGTATTCAAACCTATGGAATGCCAGGGAAGGCCACGGAAAAAGGAGTATCTTATTTTCTTCATGATGTAGATGGGGCAAAAAAACTTGTCATCGATATGTATAACGATGGAGAGATAGAATAGAAGCGGTGTTATTTACATCGCTTTTTTTTACGACCATATA
>CALECF010000116.1 GCA_937948705.1 uncultured Anaerosolibacter sp.
AAGTTCCTCATAGGGGACAGAATAGCGAAGGGTTACCTCAGCAGAATAGTTTTCACTATAGGATTTTTGTATCTTGCTGTGGGCTTTGGTACCCTCTACAGCCCTGCTGCTTCCCATAAAACGACTATCTAAGTTGCCACTGCGGAGAACAAACTCTATGAGATTACGAACGGATATTTTAATTTCGCTATTTTTACCCATGGGCGGTGCCTACCTTTTCTTAGAGTTTTTTAATATCTAGGAAATCGTGGTTTTCGATTTCCTAGATAGGGGGGATTTTTAAAGGGGTTTACCCCTTTATGTCCAATATTTGGAGGGTCACAGCGAAGCTCATAGGGCGAGTGGCACCACGAGTAAGTGGTGCCAAGCTACGAGCGCCGCCGAGACGGTGAGGCGGCCGTGTGCAAAGCACCGATTAGTTCCCTGTGAAGAACAAAAGCCTTTCCTTTCATTTAAGAACATGAAATGCTTTTGTTCAGACAATCCTAAGATACAATATAATGGGACGGATGTAAATAGAAAGGGCCCTAGCTGAAGCATACCCCTTCAGCAAAAGCCCTTTAGTTCTATAACATGTATGATAATCTAAAACTTTGGAATGTTTCTACCATAGAAAATTTCATCCATTTCCTTCTTTAATCTTTTCTTGATTTTCTTCTTTTCCCCTGGTAGAATATCTTTCTTTGTGATTCCAAATAGATAGTTATCTAAGTCGAATTCTTTTAACTTACATTTTGTATGAAAAATATTTTCTTGATATACATTGACATCAATCATTTGATAACGATCCTTAAAGTCACCGCCCATATAGTTTTGAATGGAATTAATCTTATGGTCGATGAAGAACTTTTTACCTGTCACATCCCTTGTAAAGCCCCTTACTCTGTAATCAATAGTCATGATATCTGCATCGAAGCTGTGAATTAAATAGTTTAAAGCCTTAAGGGGTGAGATATGGCCACAAGTAGATACATCAATATCCGCTCTAAAGGTACTGATACCTTCATCGGGGTGATATTCTGGATAGGTATGAACGGTAATGTGACTTTTGTCCAAGTGTGCAACAACCACATCAGGAAGAGGACCTGGAGTTTCATTGTCGGAGGCATGTTCTAAGTTCTCAGGACTCACAGGACCTTCAGATACTAGTATGGTAACACTTGCCCCTTGAGGATCATAATCCTGTTTCGCAATATTTAATATATTGGCACCAATGATATTGGATACTTGCGTCAGTATATTGGTAAGTCGCTCTGCATTATACTGCTCATCAATATATTCGATATAAGCATTGCGATCCTCTGCAGTTTTTGTATAACAGATGTCATACATATTAAAGCTCAGTGTTTTTGTTAGGTTATTAAAACCATGGAGTTTTAATTTTTTTATAGATTTGATTTCCATTTCTTCCTCCTTACAATGCTTTCTATCCCCATATGCGTTCTTCCGCAAAAATGTTTGCGATTATTATTATAACCCTAGTATAAGAATATATCAAGGGTTATATATATAGGAATTTTCTTCAATTCCTTATGATGTTAGTATTACATTTTTTAATCCTATTTATAAACCCTTATAAAAGAAGGGAAAAGAGATGTGTATAAGGAGAGAATAGCGTAAAGTTATCAACAGAAAAAGAGATCTATCCACATAATGTTGTGGGTAACTTTGATCATATACAATATATTGATGATGAAAACGAAAAATATAGAGAAAAGGGGTATTCTTCTTCTGGGAAATAGAGACATGGGTATACCATAGATAAATGGGAAGATGAATCATCGCTTTTTATCAATGATTAGAGAAACACAGAAGAGAAAAAAGAAAGCAAAATTAGAAAAAAGTTCTAAAAGATGAAGATTTTTTAACCTTGCATTTAGAAAAGGTATATGGTATATTTATATATGTTCTCCGAAAGACAATCTGTAGGAGATAATATGGAGTGGTGTCCGAGTTGGCTAAGGGGCACGCCTGGAAAGCGTGTAAGGTCGCAAGGCCCCGTGGGTTCGAGTCCCACCCACTCCGCCATTTAAAAAGTTTATAAAGTTTGCCGTGCTAGATGGGGAGGTAGCGGTGCCCTGTAACCTGCAACCCGCTGTAGCAGGATTGAATACTTATCGGCGGTCTGTTGTTGTTGGGTCTGCCCTGGTTAAGTGGCGAGGAAGACTGGGTCCTGCGCAATGAGAACTTATGAACCCCGTCAGGTCCGGAAGGAAGCAGCGGTAAGTAGGCACTCTCGTGTGCCGCGGGGGCGCTTGGTCTGAGTTAACTGCTCAGGTAACGTCTGTAACAACTTATCAACGATAAGTGCACGGCTATCCATATAAAAAATGGCATGTAGAGAAATCTACATGTTTTTTTCTTTTTGAGCTTAATGAAATGTGCTAGGGCTATAGACCTATATGTTGAGAGAATGCCATAAAACGGTGACAAAGCTTTTGTATTTTCAACATTTTCTGCGAAGTATATGCTATAATTGTGCTATGGAATTTTTGGAATATTCATCCTAGGCTAGGGGGATACATCTATGTTTAAGCGGAACTACAGGTTAAGGCTCATCGCGGTATTTCTAGTAGTCACAGCGATTCCTTTGTTATTTATGGGTGTCATGATGCAGATCGGCTTCCATGACTATATTTTAGACCTATACAATGGGAAGGTCATGAATCAACTACATAGTGAAATGCGCGCCGCGGACCAGTGGTTCCAGGATAAGATCCAGGTCCTAAAGACCATTGGACAGTCTGCAGCCTTATTGGAAAATCAAGCGTTGGAAATAGAAGAACTAAATGAATACTTAGAAAGTCAACGAAAGCATGCACCGGAATTTTTTAATATATTTATTACCCTAGAGAATGGGCTGAGTCCTGCTGCCCTAGAGAGTAAGACAGGCATAGACTTTAGGGGGAGGCCTTGGTATGTAAAAGCCCAAGAAAGCAGGAATGTTGTTATATCTGAACCCTATGATGATATTATCACAGGGACAAAGGTGATTACCATTTCTTTGCCCGTTGTGGACAAAACGGGGAAGTTTTTAGGGGTAATCGGGGGTGACCTGGACTTAACATCTATGATGGAGATGGTGAGGCGAATCAATATAACGGATCGTTCCATGCACTTTGTATTTGATCGTCAAGGAGAGGTCCTTTGGAAGGACTTACATGGTGGACACGATATAGGCATAGATCGTCAGTATTTAGAGATGTTGAGGAACACGGGGGCAAACATTACTCCTAGGAATGAGAATGGAGTACCTATGATCTCTGCTTACGTGGAGTTGCCTACCACAGGGTGGCAGATTGTAGTGTTTTCTGGTATGGCAGAGTACTATGGTTATGTGAATAGAATAAAATACGTGTTTTACGGGTTGGCGGCTATTACCGTGGGTATGATGATCCTGTCCGTTTTCATAGCTTCAAAACAGATTGCTAAACCTATGGTTGAGTTGAAGCATGCCGTAGAGGGCGTGGCCATGGGGAAGTTCGATATACATATAGAACGGAAGTACCAGGATGAAATAGGGGATGTTATCGATGCATTTAACCAGATGTCAGCCACGATTGATCAAAATTATCAAAACCTGACCAAACAGTCCATCGAGCTGATGGATGGAAATCAGCAGCTGCAAGACATGAACATCCAGCTAGAGCTCTCCTATGAGCAGCTTCAAGAAATGAACATAGAGTTAGAGTCATCTTTGGAAGAGCTTCAGGCCACT
>CALECF010000117.1 GCA_937948705.1 uncultured Anaerosolibacter sp.
GCTATGACCACTGCTTCTCCATCCAAAACAATCTTTCCATCTTGATTGTAACAGGTGGTTTTTAGCTTGATTCTTCCTTTTTCCAACTTTTCGATGACCTCTGCCACAGCTTTTACCGTATCGCCTATATATACTGGTGCCATAAACTTTAAGTTTTGTGACAGGTAGATAGTACCTGGGCCTGGGAGTTCCATACCCAGCACTGCTGAGATGAGGCCTGCTGACAGCATTCCGTGGGCAATCCGTCCCTTAAACATAGAATTTTCAGCGACTCTTTGATTGATGTGGGCTGGATTTAAATCCCCTGTAATTCCTGCAAAGAGATAGATATCTGTTTCTGAAATTGTTTTTTCAAAACTCCCTTGATCTCCTACTTGGATTTGTTCGTAAGATTTACTCATAAAAATCCCCCTTTTTTGTTTGTTAATTATCTATCGATTCTTCACCTTCTTTTATTTGCAATTACAATGCCAATTCTTAAAAGCTTTGTATCTCCTGATATCTTTCGTCTCCACTTCCTCTATTGCTGTTAATTCATTAACCAGTTGTCATGACATCTATTCTGCCATAAAAAAAGCGTCCATTTTTTTGCACACTCATCTTTTTACTATATGCTACACTCCATTAGTGTGGAGTAGAGGATGTAGGAGTTTGAATTGATTCGCGGGCGGGATAACCCCGCCCGAGTATGGTATAGTCAAAAAATAAAGATAGAGGCCTATTCATCTCCCCTATCTTCGATCATCTTTTCTCTTTTTCTTTTAACTTCTAACCTCTAACCTCTAACTTCTAACTTCTAACCTCTAACTTCTAACCTCTAACTTCTAACCTCTAACTAAATAACCGCCCTTGTCTTACTTATAATTTCCTCTAAGGTTTCGCTGACTCCATCTTCTACAAATTCCTTCATGATCTGAATACGAAGGGAGCTGGCTTCATCTCGATCAAAAATCGTATAAATAAACCAGGAAATGAGTCCTGTACCCAAATAATCCTCCGTGATCAAACCTCTCATAAAATAGGCAGACTCCATAGTGAAGATATTGTCTACCATATTTTGTCTTTGATTTCTCTGAATCCTTTTGTTTACCTCAAAATCCTCACAATATTGAATTTTATATTCAACCACCTGCTTTGGCAAGTCTATACCGTATTTGTTTCTAAACAAACGGGCATTTTTAAGGTTTTCACCATGGACGCTGCGATAGCTCGCCTCATACTCGTCCTCTGTCCAATGCCCAAAAAGCCTGCAGACAAGGGGACGATAATTATAGATCATGCACATTCCCTCTTCATTCAGGAATGGACAGGGACTTTTTTCTACCAGCTCTAGGAAGTAATATCTTATCAGCTTTGGAAATAACGCCTCGTAAAGAGCACGGTTGCCTTGTAGATATTGGAATACATTTAGAAATTCGGTGTAATGGGTTTGTACAGATTCCATACAGCACTTTGTACACCCATGGCAGCGTCCCTGGGGAATGGTACGATAAATCCGCTGCAGGTTTTCAAAATGATTGCTGTTTGTGGCTGTTTTGATAGATTTCTCTATGTTTTTAATGGTTAATTTATTCATGGAAAACATTCCTATCTAGTGATGTATTGGGTTCATAAAAAAAGTAAACCCTATCTACTATTATATCATTGTTTCTACGAAGTCAATGAATTTAACATCATTTTTATATTTTAGCCATAGACGGGCAGGATAACCCTGCCCCTAGGAGATACGGAACACATTGGTAGGTGTGGGGTTATCCCACCCGCTGACCACAATACCCGCCTATAATCATCTTAAGTAGGGAGCGCCCCCTGTGGCGTTCCGTTTATAGGGCAGTACACCACGACAGAACGGCACAGGGGCCGTTCCCTACGGTGAACCCGTACTATGGTCCAAACCTTTTTAATACTTCCTAAAAAACAAAATGCTAGGGTCTCCCCTAGCACTCTACCTCGCTTCTTATAATACAACGCCGCCATCTACACTCAACACTGTCCCAGTGATGAATCTTGCTTCGTCAGAAGCTAAGAATACATAAGCATTGGCAATATCCTCTGGATAGCCTAAGCTCTTTAATGAAGACTTCTCCTTCATCATATCTAAGACCTTCTCAGGCATTTTTTCTGTCATTGGCGTCATGATAAATCCTGGAGCCACAGCATTGACACGAATACCCTTTGGGCCTAATTCTTTTGCCCATGATTTTGCCATGCCAATAACGCCCCACTTTGTTGCCGCATAATTCGTTTGTCCAAAGTTACCATAAATACCTACAACGGAGGATGCATTCACAATTACACCCGAACCCTGGCCAGTCATTATCTTTGCTGCTGCCTGACCACAGTTGAACACACCTTTTAGGTTCACATCAATCACACGATCCCACTGGTCTTCTGTCATTTTTTCAAGCTTTGCATCAGCTGTTATTCCTGCATTATTCACAAGAATATCCAATCTTCCATACTGGGCAACTGCGTCTGCAATCATTTTTTCTACCTGCTCACGATTTGTTACATTCACAGGTATACCTATTGCCTCGCCACCAGCTGCCTTAATCTTTTCAACAACACTTTGCACATCTGCTTCATTTAAATCTGCAACAATTACCTTTGCACCCTCTTCTGCGAATCGTACACAAGTGGTCTCGCCAATCCCTCTTCCTCCACCAGTCACTACGGCTACTTTATCCTTTAATCTCATGATTGTTCCTCCTTCAATAATTAATTATTTCTACCCTATTTCAATGCAATAGTCATGCCAAAGATGTAATATTGCAGCTACCAGTCCTTTGAAGGGAACATCATTTCTATAAGCAAATACAACTGTACAGAATATGTACACATTTCTCCCCAGCTGTCTCTTCCTGGGTCCTATAAAGGCCAACATAGTGTTTGCCTGGGCTGACGCCGTGTCAATATTTTGTACACTAGTTCTTGTTCCACTCCATACTTTTATTAAATGTATACCATAAATTATACTTCTATAACTGTTAGCTGTTAGCCGCAACTAATTACAAGTCAAATTTCTCCATCTTCTGATATAAACTGGTTCTGCTAATTCCCAAGCGTTTGGCTGCCTCTTTCTTATTGCCGTCCACAACCTTTAAGCAGTTCACGATCATTTCCTTTTCCAATCGCTCAATGGCCGTCTTAAAACCCTCAATATCCTCACTGGCTACATTGTTGTTTTCCGTAATTTTTGGAGGCAAATGATGGGCTTCAACGACAGTCTCCTTGTCCAACAGGTTCAGTGCCCGCTCTAATGTATTCTCTAACTCTCGCACATTGCCAGGCCAACGATAATTCATAAGATAATGCATGGCCTCCTCAGAAATGTTGCTCACAATAATTCCCATATTGTGAGAAAGTTTACTGAGCAAGTGTTTGGATAGAGATTTAATATCTGCAATTCTTTCCCTCAAAGGAGGCACCTGGATGGTCATCACATTCAATCGATAATAGAGGTCTTCCCGGAATTTACCCTCTCCCACCAATTCTTCTAGGTTTTTATTGGTAGCAGCAATAATCCGCACATCAATATGCTTGGTTTTGCTCCCCCCTACCCGTTCGATCTCCTTCTCTTGGAGAACCCGTAGGAGCTTTGCTTGCATTTTGATGTCCATATCACCAATCTCATCAAGGAAAATACTCCCCTTATCTGCCAGTTCAAATTTCCCCAGTTTCCCACCCTTCTTCGCTCCTGTGAAGGCCCCTTCTTCATATCCAAACAGCTCTGATTCCAAAAGTTCCGCCGGGATGGCTGCACAGTTCAATTTTACGAATGTATGATTGGCCCTAGTACTAAGATTATGAATGGCATGGGCAAATAGCTCTTTTCCCGTGCCGCTTTCCCCAAGAATAAGCACCGTTGAGTCACTTTTCGCTGCCTTTTTACTCATGTTCTTCACCCTTAGGATTCCATTGCTTGTTCCCACAATGCTCTCAAAAGAATACTTACCTGCCCGCTCCTTCTTTAGCTCATCTCGGTAGTACTCTAGCTCTCTTTCCATCTTTGTTACTTTTTTTGCCATGGTATTGAAGTCGCTAATGTCTTTAAAATTGACCTTTCCCACCGCTCCGATGACCTTCCCATTGATGACCACAGGAAGTCTTGTTGCAATCATGTGATTCCCCTTGATCTCTTGAATGTCGCCAATTTCAGCCCTACCCGTTTTGGCAACAATGTGCATCCTCGTATTTGGAATGACTTGCGTCACATGCTTGCCAATAGCCTCCTCCTTGGTCATGGATAGAAAAGACAAGTAGGTTTGACTCATCATGGTGACGATACCCTCTCGATCCACCAATACCACCCAGTCGTAGGCGGTTTCAATAATCGTTTCTAACACCTTAGAATGCTCCCGTTCCCCCATGAGTGCCTTGTCGATTCGATTATAGTCCGTCACATCTGTAAATACAGCCAAAGCTCCAATAGCTTGATCTTTACATAAAATCGGGGTTCGATTGGCAATAAATTCTCTTCCATTTTTATTGAATACCACACCCAGCTCCAGTTCTCTGGTCCGCATGACCCGATGGAGGGTTGTATCCTCAATGAGCTCATTCATCCTTTTTCCGATATGATCCTTAGACTCTACCCCCAGTAATTCCGCTGCTGCTGTATTTAGATAGGTTACATTTTCCTCCGTGTCGATGGCCACGATTCCTTCTCCAGAGATATCTACCAAGGTATTTAGTAAGCTTTGAACATAGATATGATGATCTCGATCCATCTTCCTCACTTCTCTCTGTTTCTATTTATTAAAATTAAAAGTTCGTCCTATCCTCTGCTCTGACGATCCCCCAATGTCCTATTGATCTGGGAGATAACGAACAGGTCTATTTGTCCTTCAAGCCTTTGCCTTCCCCTCAATCCATAATTGGGATATAACAATAGGGGGTGACTTCGCACCCCCCATCCTTTAAGTAATTATTTTCTTTCTACAATAAGGGCTGTTCCCATACCGCCACCGATACATAAGGTAGCTAAGCCTCTTTTTGCGTCTCTCTTTTCCATTTCATGAAGCAATGTGACTAAGATTCTTGCACCACTGGCGCCTACTGGGTGACCTAGGGCAATGGCACCACCATTTACGTTTACCTTTTCTTTATCCAGCTTTAAGTCCCTTACAACAGCAATAGATTGAGCTGCAAAAGCTTCATTGGCTTCAAACAAGTCAATATTCTCTACTGTTAGTCCCGCCTTTTGAAGGGCCTTCTGAGAAGCAGAAATGGGTCCTACACCCATGATGGTTGGATCTAAGCCTGTGGTCGCATGGGATACGATGGTAGCCAACGGTTTAATGCCTAGCTCATCAGCCTTTTCCTTGGACATTACCACGATAATCGCTGCACCATCATTGATACCTGAAGCATTTGCTGCCGTTACAGTACCATCCTTTTTAAACGCTGGCTTTAACTTCCCAAAGGACTCTAATGTTGCCCCATCCTTAATATATTCATCCTCTTCAAATAGCGTCGTTCCTTTTCTTGTCTTAATCTCTACCGGAACGATCTCGTCCTTGAATCTTCCTTCTTTCTTTGCCTTTTCTGCTTTGTTCTGGCTGGCAACCGCAAAAGCATCCTGCTCTTCTCTGCTGATTCCCCACTGCTCTGCCACGTTTTCTGCTGTGATGCCCATGTGGTAGTTATTAAATACATCTGTAAGGGCATCACTGATCATGGAATCCACAAATTCTCCGTGGCCCATTTTATGTCCCCATCGAGAGTTCTTTACGAGATAAGGTGCAGAACTCATCACCTCTGTACCACCGGCAATCACGATATCATTGTCTCCTGCGATGATGGTTTGCGCTGCCAAGGATACAGTTCTAAGACCTGATCCACAAAGAATATTTACGGTTGTTGCAGGTACTTCCACTGGAATCCCCGCCTTGATTGCAGCCTGTCTTGCGACCCCTTGACCATGGCCAGCCTGAAGAATACAACCTAAGTATACTTCATCTACCTGCTCAGGCTTAATACCCGCTCTTTGAATCGCTTCCTTTATGGCAATGGCTCCTAGTTCACCTGGTGTAAATCCTGCTAAAGCTCCATTAAAACTTCCGATAGGTGTTCTTACTGCACTGGCAATGACAACTTCTCTCATTTTTTATTCCTCCTCATGTATCTTATGATTTAATTCTACAGTTTTACTATGCAATTTTCTTGCCAATTCTCAAACCAGCTATTTTATGTATTTTTCCTCCGCTGAAGCAAATTGACTGTCCAACTCTTATGGGGAACGGCACAGGGGCCATTCCCTACGATGTATACATATTATTATAGCTTAAATCCATAATAGATTTCTATTCTATCTTTTCCAAAAATAAATATTTTTTCAACGAGCTTTTGCAGGGTCATTTGATCTAGGCTTTTTAGCTCTAAAATATCCATGGCTTCCCTTTTCAGCGACTCGCTTTTGATGCAAACCGATTCTTCCATTGTCTTGCTTTTAAGTTGAAGAAGGGTGATCTGATTTTCTGTTTCTTGTATCTTGCTTTGATATAAATCTTCATGTAGCCTTTCTTCAATAAACAGTTCTGTAATCCGTTGTCGTTTTGTTTCCAATTTCCTCAAAAGCTTTTGATTTCTTTCTTGGTCCTTCCCTTGTGGGTCGTTGATCATTTCCTTTTCAAGGGCACTAAGAATCTCGCCTCTAGTCATAGGGTCAATCATGTACTTTTCAAAGTCCTGGATCACAGCTTCGAGCAGGGTTTGTCCGTGGATGTAAGCTCCCTCACACTTTTCCTTACCCATTTTGTTTACTGTACCGCAAAGATAGGCATTCTTTGCTTTTTTATAATGCATGGACTTACCACAGTTCCCACATAAAAGCAGTCCAGAAAAAAGATGTTGGGAAGTCCTTGACTTTTTTTTTGTATTGGTACCCAGCTTTCGTTGTACTTCTTCAAAAATTTCATGGGGTATGATTCCCTCATGGGTATCCATCACCTGTATAAAATCTTCTTCTCCATTTCTTTTCCGCTCTCCTAATAATAAATCTCCTGTAACGCTTCGATTCTGGATGAGGTTACCTACATAGACCTGGTTAGAAAGAATTTTTCGAATGGTGCTTTGATGCCAGATGCTGCTTCCATTGGGTTTTCCCATCCATTGGCTCGGGGTAGGATAGGCTTGTTTATTAAGCTCCTTGGCAATTTTATATAGGCCATTGCCTTTAAGATATAATTGAAAGATACGCTGCACCACATCCACAGATATATCCTCCGCAGGTGTAATATGAAATTTATCCGCTCTTTTATAGCCATAGGGCGGCACACTCCCATTATAATAGCCATTCTTCGCCCTACAACACTTACCAAATCGAATTCTTTCACTAATTTTCTCTGACTCCTTTTGGGCAATGGATAATAACAAAGTGAACATGAATTCATCATAGGCTTCAGAATCAAACCCATCCTCAATGGTTACAAATCGGATGTTTCGTGCCTTTAAATCCCTAATGATTTTTAACCCCTCCAGGGTATTTCTTGCAAATCTAGAAATACTCTTGGTAAGGATGATATCAAACTTTCCTTTTTCACTATCCTCTAAAAGCTGCTGCATCCCCTGGCGGTTATCGATCCGTCTGCCGCTCTCGATATCCTCATAGATGTTATATAAATCCCAGCCCTTTTCCTGAATGTATTTTTCAAAAAAATTTATCTGATGTGCGATACTGGTTTTCTGGGTTTCCATTTCTGTAGAAACCCTAGCATAGACAGCACATCGCAAACCAATTCCCCCTATTTATTCTTCCATTTCAGGATGATAAGTTCCCTTAGTACTTCTTGGAGAGTCTTCTTCCCCTCGAAATGACTGATAACTGTCACCTTTTGTTCGGCCATGACAACCCCTCCTCAGCTTTTCCTATATGGGAATACTTATGCCACATCCCGAAAGAATAGAATACCTAGGCTTTTTACTATTATCCAATTTTAATGGCGATATCCTTTAGATTACTCACCATTTCTGTCAAGGTTTCTATAGATTTTACAATTTCTTCACTGATTTCACTCTGCTCTTTGGTATGCCCGCTCATGGAATGACTCTTGTCTTCAATAACCGCAGAGGTTATTTTTATACTCTGTAGGAACTGCTGAATCTTCTCTACGAAAGTCTTACTCTCAGTAGATAATTTTCTAATCTCCTCAGCTACTACCATAAAACCTCTCCCTTGATCTCCTACCCTTGCCGCTTCAATGGCTGCGTTTAACCCCAAAAGATTAATCTGATCTGCGATCTTTTTAATGCCTGAGATGAAGTTCGAAGTACTGGCAAGCTGTTCTTTGGAGGCCACCGCTTCTCGGCTCATGGCTTCCCCAATCTCCTGTAGGATATTAGATCTAGCTGCTACGTTTTGCATGGAAGAGAATACTTCGTTCGTAACATTTTCCAGTTGGATCGCTGAATGCAACAGCATTTGCTTTTTTATTGTTTTGATGGCTGTATTAATACTTCCCACCACTTGTCCATTTTCAAACACCGGCTGACAATATACGATATAAGGAATCCCAAACACGCTCTTATCCATCTCTTTTCTCAATGGCTTTTTTGCTGTCATCACATGGTAGGCTCCAGAAGTCTCCTTTACTACATCCCCTTGTCGAATCCCTAGGTCGAAGTCCGAGGGCCATCTGGAAAATAAGAATTTTTCCCTATCAGAAATCGTCATGACAATTTCTTCTCCTTGGATGGTGGTCATTAAGTCATAGATCGTTGGTGCCAACGTCAATAACGCTTCAATCTCGTTTTTTTTAGTTTTCTCCATGCTGCACCCTCCTTGCATTACTCCGTCTGCCTTATTGTATTTACAGTAAAACTGATAAGAAGCACAATGTCCCCGGGGGGCATTGTGCTTCTATCCTTATATAGCATCCTTACCTATACAATACCTATTGTACCAAGGATGATGGCAAAAATAGTTGTTGCTAAAGGAATGACTACGGAAACCATACCAATATCAGCATAGGACTGCTTGTGGGTTAATCCACAAATACCTAACAATGTAATTACAGCACCATTATGTGGTAAAGAGTCTAAACCACCACAGGACAATGTCGCAATTCTATGAAGCAATTCTGGGTTCATACCTGTTTGTACTGCCATGTTGTAGAATGTTTCACCCATGGCACCTAAGGCGATACTCATACCACCAGAAGCAGAACCAGTAATACCAGCAAGGATATTAACAGATACAGCTGTTGTCACCAGTGGATTTGAAGATATACCCAATAGAGCACCCTTCACGATGGCAAATGCTGCTAAACCGGAGATAACATTACCATATCCAACTTCTGAAGCAGTATTTAAGATGGCTAGCATAGAACCATATGCACCTTTGTTTACTGTCTCCATGATATTGATTCTCTTCCAGTTTATAATCACTGTAACCAGGATAGCAACCACAAGGGCGATAATGATACTCCAAATACCTACAACTTTTCCTGGTGCTGTCTCAAACTTTTCAAGAATAGGGATTAATGCCTCTGATCTTGCACCTGGATAGTAGATCTTTGATAAATAGAAGTTGATCACAAGTACCAAGAAAATTGGCAGCATTGAAATACCTACAGATGGCAATGCTTTTTCAGCAACTACTTCAGATGTAGCAGCCGTCTCATCTGTCATACCCATTGGTAAATACCCTTCACCATTGGCAATCATCTTTTTTGCTCTCATCATAATCCAATAAGTTCCTGCGCCAAACATGATAAGACCTGCAATGATACCTAAAATAGGTGCTGCATACGCATCTGTCTTAAAGAATGGGATTGGAATGGCATTCTGGATTTGTGGTGTTCCTGGGAACGCTGTCATTGTAAATGTAAAGGAACCCAATGCGATACAAGCTGGAATCAAACGCTTTGGTGTGCCAGTTTCTCTAAATAACGCTGCTGCCAACGGATATACGGCAAAGGCAACTACGAATAGGGAAACTCCACCATAGGTTAAGATACCACAGGACAATACAATTGCTAAAATCCCTCTTTCTTTTCCTATCTTTGCTACGATCCATTGGGCAATGGATCTTGCTGCCCCTGATTCATCCATCAACTTACCAAAAATTGCTCCCAATAGGAATAGTGGGAAATACGTCTTCAAATAACCTGCAGCATTTTTCATAAATACTTCTGTGTACATTGGTAACAGTTCAGTCTGTCCACCCAGTAATACAGCAAATAATGCAAGAAGCGGAGCCAATACCAGCACCGTGATGCCCCTATAGGCTAAGTACATTAATAAACCTAATGAAATAATAATACCTAAAACTCCCATGAATATACCTCCTTGTTTTTTTATTATAAATCATTTTTATGATAATGATAATATCACCAAATTTAGGGTTGGCCCCCGGAGAGGCCATAGAAGGATACTACAGTTTCAAACCCATCTTTTCTTCTCTAAAAATTCTTTCATCCATTAATTTTAAATTTTCACTAATGATTGGCTTAAAATCCATGTGACTTAGGATATCCTTTTCTAAATCAACACCTGGAGCGATCTCTGTTAGCACAACCCCACCATCTTTCAGCTCGAATACAGCTCTCTCTGTAATATATAGTACAGGTTGCTTACTTTCCAGGGCATATTGTCCACTGAAGGTAATCTGTTCTACCTGTTCAATAAACTTCTTCACTTTACCCTCATTTTCAATGACTAGCTTTCCATCCGCTGTGGCGATCTGTAGTCCTCCAGCAGTGAATGTTCCACAGAAGATTACCTTCTTTGCATTCTGGGTGATATTGATGAATCCACCAGCACCTGCAATCTTCGGCCCAAATTTACTTACGTTAATATTTCCAGCCTTGTCACATTGGGCCAATCCTAAGAAAGCAACGTCTAA
This sequence comes from uncultured Anaerosolibacter sp., assembly GCA_937948705.1. Next base: position 10,847 of record CALECF010000117.1, read on the forward strand.
TCCTCCCCCATCATAGAAATCAAATTGATAAGGCTGGTCAATGATGGCTTCTGCATTGATGGCTGCACCAAAGCTTTGTCCGCCAGCTGGAATACCTCCGATAGGTCCTGGCTCTACGGTGAGGATCATCTGATCCCCCACACCTTCCTCATTGGCTACAACAGCAACCCCTTCAGGCATACCAATACCAAGGTTTACGATGGCATTTGGAATCAATTCCATGGCGGCTCTGCGGGCGATGATCTTTCTATCATCCAACTCCAATGGCTTCACGGAATTCACTGGAATTTGGATTTCTCCTGAATAAGCAGGGTTGTAGCTTTCTGCAAAGGTCTGCATATGGTTTTTCATATCCGCTACAGGTACGATGGTATCTACATAAATCCCTGGAATCTTCACTAGCCTTGGATCTAAGACCCCTGCCTTTACAATCTTCTGTACCTGGACAATCACCTTGCCCCCTGAATTTTTCACTGCTTGGGCCATGGAAAGAACCTCTAAAGTTCCTACCTCTTTTTCCATGGTAACATTGCCGTTCTCATCGGCATAGGTTCCCCGGATCAAGGCAAAATCTATAGGAAATGCTTTATATAGTAGGTATTCTTTTCCTAAAACCTCCACAACCTCTACCACGTCTTCTGTAGTGACACTATTTAACTTTCCACCTTCTACCCTTGGATCTACAAAGGTTTTTAACCCAACATGGGTAATGGTTCCAGGCTTTCCTGCAGCAATGTCTCTAAAAAGGTGGGCAATGACACCTTGAGGTAAATTGTATGCCTCAATTTTGTTTTCGAAGGCTAGCTTCTGTACCTTTGGCACTAGGCCCCAATGGCCTCCGATCACCCTTTTTAGCAATCCTTCATGTCCCAAATGATTTAGACCACGGTCTTTTCCATCCCCTTGACCCGCAGCATATACCAATGTTAGATTCCGAGGCTCTCCAGACTCTTGAAATCGTTTTTCTAAGGCAATCTCTAACTCTTCTGGAACGGCATTTCCTACAAAGCCTGCCGTTGCCACTGTACTGCCGCTAGTAATACTTTTTACTGCTTCTTCTGCAGTAGCGATTTTTACTCTCACACCAACAACCTCCCATCTTATGAAAATGTTTTCATGAAATTCTTTATAGCAATTTCCGTGCCAAAAATGCAAATACTCATAGAATAATGCGACCCACGGGCGGGATAACCCCGCCCCTACGGTAATGTTAGGGAAAACAGTGAGTTATTTTAAATATCCAACCCTATTACAATCTAGGCATCAATTGTAGGGGCGGGGTCTCCCCGCCCGATTACGACCCATCATTTGATTTCTTTGCCCACTATGTGTTCACTTTCTTTACACATGAATTTTTCCAACAATCTAGACTTTCCTAGTATTTGGAATTCATATGAAAATTGTGACTGTGTCCATAAAATGAACATCTCTTTCATAGCCCTCATCTCTTTCAAAAATTATAGCGATAATATTTTAACATGCTATTTTAGGCGCTATGACCACTGCTTCTCCATCCAAAACAATCTTTCCATCTTGATTGTAACAGGTGGTTTTTAGCTTGATTCTTCCTTTTTCCAACTTTTCGATGACCTCTGCCACAGCTTTTACCGTATCGCCTATATATACTGGTGCC
>CALECF010000118.1 GCA_937948705.1 uncultured Anaerosolibacter sp.
GGAGAAAGGAGAAATACATATTGACTATCATAGAAGATACGAGGCAACAAATTAGTAAACACAAAGTCGAAAATGCTCAGCTGCTAAGCTTAGGAGCAAAGATACTCAGAAGCAAACTGCCGGTTGGAGATTATGCAAATATTAAGAATTTATCAGTAGTTATAGACAGCAAAAAAGACCTTCAGGAGTGCGTAGGTAATATATGTGGCAAGGAACATCCACGTTTTCGTAGAGAATGCCAACTTGCTCAAGATAATGGAATTAAGCTAATTATCTTGGTTGAGCACGGATGGGGAATTAAGAGCATTGATGATGTTGCGCTATGGCGAAATCCAAGAATTGATGTATGGGAGAAGAAAGTTAAATCTATGCAGAGGAAATGCATTTCTACAGCAGGAATGAGACCTCCCACAAGTGGAGAAACACTAGCAAAGGCTATGAGAACTATGCAGGAAAAATACGGAGCTGAATTTATGTTCTGTAGTCGTGGCGATGCAGGAAAAAAGATTGTAGAGATTTTAGGCGGTGATTAAATGCAGAGCTACCGCAAGAGGTTGGCAGTGCAAAAGCAACATGTCGTGCATAAATCAGAAACTGAGATAAAAAATACAAGTTTTCGAAATCAGAAGGATGAGACTAAGATATATATCCTTAAAGCCATAGCAATGTACAAAGCTGTAATGAAACAAATAGAACCGTTATCCGATGAAGAAAAACTTTGTTGTGATGAAATATTGAAATACACCATTGACCTTGAAACGTTGGAACGTGGCACATTTGAGGAAAGCAAGGAGGTAATCAGCAAATATGGAAGATGTATCAGTTAAGCAATACTCAAAAGCAGAATTTAATACGGAGGAACCTTACAAAGTATTGTTTGAGCTGAGAAGCAACCGCTTTAAGTACAACCAGATGTTTACCATCCTAAAGGAGAATGCAACTAATGTCGGATTTAAGGATTTTGGTCGTATGCTCAAATCATATGCGGAGGAGCAGGCTGGTAGAGGCGTCATTATTGACAATGTTACACAGTTTGATGGTCAGGATATCGAATTAAAGACCGGTGAATGGTTAGCAGATGATTTTGGTGTAACCCGGAAGAATGAAAGAAATGGTGAAGATATTGCTTGTGTTCATCCAATCATGCCGGTGGAGTGTTTATCAAATATTGATACCGGGACTGAGAAGCTTAGGATTGCTTTTAAGAAAGGTAAGTTCTGGAGAAATGAAATCTATGAGCGCAGGACAATAGCAAGCGCAAGTAATATCTTGGAGATGGCTAATAATGGAGTAGCGGTTACATCTGAAAGTGCTAAATACTTGGTCAGGTATCTACATGATGTTGAAAATCTTAATTATGATAGCATTCCACAACATAATTCAGTTGGCCGCCTTGGGTGGACAAACAAAGGCGAATTTAGTCCATATGTAGAAGATTTGGTTTTCGATGGTAACAATGACTTTGAAAACATATATAAATCTATCAGATCCGAGGGAAGTTTCGATGAATGGCTTAAAGTGGCAAAAGAAGTAAGAAAAACTGATTCGCCTTCTAAAATATTATTAGCCGCTAGTTTTGCAAGTGTATTGCTTAAAATTCTTGGAAAATTAAATTTCATAGTGCATTTATGGGGCGGTTCAGAAGTTGGTAAATCAGTATCTCAAATGCTTGCAATATCTGTTTGGGCAGATCCTGGCGAAGAGGCATACTTTCAAACATTTAATGGTACGCAGGTCGGAACGGAATTATTAGCAGGCTTTGTCAATAGTTTGCCCCTTGTCTTGGATGAGTTTCAGTTAGTTAAAGATAAAAAAATGTTTGAGACTATTGTGTATATGTTATGTGAAGGAACGGGACGTATTAGAGGAAAAAAAACTGGAGGAATTCAAAAAACGCAGTCATGGAAGAATTGTATCCTTACATCAGGAGAAAGTCCAATTACAAATAGCGCCTCTGGCGGTGGAGCAGTAAATAGAATTATTGAGATAGAGTGCAAGGAAAAACTATTTAAAGATATTCCGGCTGTTGCTGATATTGTTAGAAAAAATTATGGTCATGCAGGAAAAATATTCACTATACTGCTTCGCAATCAACCAGCAAAAGAAGAAGCAGAGAGGCTTTACAAGGAATTCTATAATTCCTTTGGAACTGGAGCGACTGAGAAACAGACAATGGCCGCCGCTGCCATTTTGACAGCGGATGCATTGGCTACTAAATGGATTTTTTGCGATAATCGCGCAATGAGGGTTGAGGATATCGAAAAATATTTGCAAACAAAAGAATCTATCGATACTTCATTGAGAGCTTATGAGTTTTTAAGAGACATGGTTACCGCAAATCACTATAAATTCGCTACTAAGGGAAGCATGCCAGTAGGCGAATGTTGGGGAAGTATTTCAGGCGGCAAGATTAATATTTTGAAAAGTATGTTTGAAAAGATATGCAGTGATGGAGGATATGATTCAAAAGCTCTTTCTAGTTGGATGAAGCAAAAAGGTTATACCGAGACGGCTGCCGATCGACCATATAAAAGCGTGAGTATAAATGGCATGAAGGCATGGTGTATTAGTCTTAAAGAGGATGACACAGAATTTGAGGCAATTAATCAACAAAAAGTACCGTTTAATACGCAAAAGTAACCGGAGAGTACCGTTAATTAATAAATAACGGTTACTGATAAAAGCCAGTAAAATCAAGTCTTTGAGCGCTACGGTAACCGTTTCACCGTAGCAACCGTGAAAAACATCAATCTTATATACAATATATTTATAAAATGTATTTTCTATACACACGTAAAATTAACGGTTACTACGGTTACTGTGCCGTTTTTGCCTTATAAATCAAGGCTTTAGCGGTAACCAAGCCAACGGTTACCTTACGGTTACCACGGTTACTGCAAGGAGGGTCATGATTAATAACAAGAAAATACCATCACCAGAAGAGGTAAGACAAATATTTAACGATACTTATAATGTTTTTTATAAAAAATGGAAAGACATAACTAATCCAAATGATTGGGTAATCCTGATGCAGGATATGAAAGAAATAGATCACCGGTATGAGTGTGACCTATGCCGGCAAATACTTCTGGAGCTGGTAAGGGTGATTGAGAGTGAGTTTAAGAGCAAGGAGGGATCCAAGTGTTAGTACCAATAATTAAAATTAACGATAACGGACGCATTCGTATTGTTGGAACAAATAGTCATGATGTTTTATTTGTAGATGAGAATACAGGTGGAATTCAATATTTGAATATGCAATGCATGGAAGGTACAAGGAAGCATAGCGGAAAAGCTGAAATGAGTTTTGTAACAAAGGAACTTGAGGAATGGGACGTTTATCCGATGATAGAAATGATAACGGTTGAAAAACTAATTGAGATCGCGACAAAGAATATGATAGAGCAGACAGAAGCTAGCCTGAGGCTACATGAGTGTGTTAAAAAATTTTTTGAAGCAAAAGATATATGCGAAGAAAAGCGTAAGAACGATGATATCAAGGATACAAGCGGAATGTTGTTTTAAGGAGGGATTGGAGTGAGTGAGGAACTGCAGGAGATAATAAATAATAATCCTGAGTGGTATAAGTGTCTGCAGTATAAAGATGCGAAGGGTTTTATTAGAGATAATATTAATAGTGCCAGTCGGAGTTTTGTTGCAATTGGATATTATCTGAAATACATAAGAGACAATCAATCTCATAAAGAGGATGGGTATGAAACGATTTGGGAATTTGCGAAAGGGGAATTTGGCATTGGGAAATCATCAGCAAGCCAGTTTATGAGTATTAATGATAAATTCTCAAAGGATGGAAATTCACCTATCTTACTCGAACAGTATAAAGATTTTTCAAGTAGTAAACTTGCGGAAATGCTTACAATGACAGAAGAACAGTTAGAACAAATAACACCAACTACTACGACAGTTGAAATTAGACAGATTAAAAAACCCACTAAAACCGTTCTGACGTCAGAACAGGAACCGGAGCCGTCAGGTAAATGCATACATAGACCAGAATTTCCATGTACTCTTTCCGAAGCTTCAAAGTTAGCTCAAGGTGACGGTGTGAATTGCAATGCTAAGTGTTGCTGGAACTGCTCGAAACATGGGCAGTGTGGACTTGAGTGTAATAGCTCAGTGCAAAGACCGGTAGCAAACAATATCCCCAATATCATTAACGATATTCATGAAGATGTGGATAACGAACCAGAAAAAGTGAACGATGTGGATGAAAACGTTATTGAAACCTCGGAAATTGTTAATGAAGATCAAGAAACCGTAGAAGCCGATATCATCCAGACGGTACCCAAGCAATTGCCCGATCCGATATGGTCAGCAAAAAAACACTTAAAGGACGCAATCGAAAGGGAAGAAGGTCAGATCAAAGAAATGAGAGAGCACTGGATGGCAAAGAACCCAGATGCGCTGCTGAAACATGAAACAATCCTTCTTGCTTTAAAGATGCATTTGACTGATATGGAATATCCAGATCCGGCACCAGTAGAGAAGATACAACCAGAATTACCAATCCTAAAAAACAATGATCAGCGTAAGGAGTTTATCGAAGCATATGACACATGGCCGATTTGGATTGATACGAAGCCGACAAAAGAACGCTATTACCGATATGATTTCGATAATGGAAGTTACATAGTCGTAAAGGTATATTTCCAAAAGGGATACAGCTGGGGTGAGCTTAAGAATAAGGATCACTGGGGAAGTAATGAGTATTATCTGATTAAAGCTCAAGGATCCCACTTTAAAGATTGTCAGACGAATATGACTGCA
>CALECF010000119.1 GCA_937948705.1 uncultured Anaerosolibacter sp.
TACCCAAGGCGGCGCTGATGTGGTTATCGACTGCGTAGGCATGGATGGTAAGATGACCCCTCTTGAGTTCTTGGCAACAGGCGCAAAGCTTCATGGCGGGGCTATGGGCGCTATAGTGATGGCAACACAAGCTGTAAGAAAAGGCGGCACCATTCAACTCACCGGTGCTTATGGCGCCAGATATAACGCATTTCCCCTTGGGGATATATTTAACCGAAATATTATTGTGAAAACAGGACAAGCTCCAGTTATTCCTTACATCCCTTACCTATACAAGCTGTTCGCTGAAGGAAAGGTTGATCCCAGTGATATCATCACCCATACACTGCCCTTGGATCAAGCCAAACAAGGATATGAAATCTTCGATACAAAGATGGATGGATGCATTAAAGTCATCCTTAAACCCTTTACCCACTAAAAGGACAAAAACTAATGAATAAGAAACCATTCGAATGAGAAACTTCAAAAATAAAAGGAAGTGATACTTTGGATACACATAAAAGGATAACACCCCACGAGACGTTTGATATCCACGAATTACTCACTATAAAAAGTGTCTCCGCCACAAAGTCAGCAGCCATGGCTGTGTTGGTAAAGGATGAAGAATTAAAAACGATATTACAGCAAGATCTCAGTGCATCACAAGAACAAATCAAGGAATTACAGAACTTGCTTCAACGATCTGTCCTTGCTCCGTCAGGAGAAGCGGGAAGTACAACAGAAACAGCTCACACCACAGAACATTAGAATCTATATTCCTATACAGCGAAAGAAGGTGAATATATAATGAGCATCTTACAGAATTTGATGGGCATGGGAGACATGACAGAGCAGGTTATTGCCACAGACTTTCTCCTTGCTGCCAAAGCCAGTGTTAGAAATTATGCCGTAGCCCTATCTGAAACGACTACACCCGAAGTAAGAGAGGTACTTCGCAGGCACCTCAATGCTTCCATTGTAACCCATGAAAACATAACAAAATACATGATGAGCAAAGGATATTACCATGTATATAACCCACAAGAGCAGATAAAGGTTGATATGCAGGTTGCCGATACTGCCATAAGTCTACAACAGTAATCACCCTAAACAAGAGAGTTTCCTATATAATAAGACCAGGTTTTGAGGATTATCCACAAAACCTGGTCTTATTATTATTTTATCAATAGATTCTTTATGTAATTTTTCCTAATGTTTACAATGATATGAATCAATTCATCCATAGATTTTATGGTATCTCTATTCAAAAGCATATACTGATCGATGGCAATTGACAATCCTTGGGCATTACATCTATCCGTCATGTCCTCTATCACATCAAAATCAGGGTAACCGATGAGGGATATGAGCCTAATCATATTTGCACAGGCAGCAAAGCCTATGACCTCCGATAAAAATGTCTCTAGAATGGACTCTTTATAGCCTTTAAGACTTTTATAGGCTTCTTTTCCATCCCTCTCCCAACATTCGTTAAAGAAAAGGACATAATAATCATAGCTTTCCTTTATGGTTTGCAGCAGGTATGTACAGTAGTTTTCCCTCTTCTCCTCATCAACATCTGACTTGAAGGTGAATGCTGCGAATTGAGATATCAGATGGGCAATCAAATACCCCATATCAAAGGAATATGGCCCCATGAAGGTATATTCCATATCAATTATTTTCATCCTATCTGCATCAATAAAAATATTTGAAGTATGTAAATCACCATGGATGAGACATTCGCCTCTTTTCATAAAGATATCTCTCATTTTATAGCATTCTAATATAATTTCATCCTTCGACCATATAAGCTCTGATATGTTTAACAGCTTTTTGTTAGGCGTATCGTAATCGAACCCTAGAAAGGCTGCTCTAATAAATGCAGCATTCTCCATGATAGACCGCATATCTGCGTTGATAAATGTAGCTTGAAGGAGTCTATGGGTTTCCGGCTTTAGATAGAGCTCCGATGTATAGAAATTTGCCTTGGCTAAATACTCGCCAATTTGCTTCGAGAACTTTGGAAAATACACCATTTTATTTAACTGAAAACGCATTACCTTTAAATAGGATAAATCCTCCATAATAAAGATATAATTTTCTCTATCTATAAAATATGTTTCTGGGATATATTGGGCAGTGATCTTCCTCCGTAACCTTAAGGTTTCATACTCCAAGATATTTCTAAATGGCGTAAGCGCATAGCCTTCACCAAAATATTTCAAATAGGGTCTTGCCTGTTTTATGATGACTGACCTTTCATGATCATAAACCCTATAGATGTAATTCACAAAACCTTCCTTTTCTTCTTGAGGATTAAAATCACTAATATCCTCTACAAAAAGCTTGTTGTTTGTAAATATCTTTGTATGGTTCAGCACGTATTCAATGATATTGTCTACTGTAATTATAAGCATCTTTCCTCATCACCTATCGCCGTTTATTAATCAAATCATATCATTTTAATAATTTTCAATCAATAAAACCGAACCCATAACATTTTGCTCACTTGATATACATTTTTGCCCTTGAAAAATGCTTCTTGACTGCTACTTTAACCAACTATCCCGCAAATTTTGAAATTAATTCTAATTAACATCACCATTATGAAGTATAACTTTCTTCTGGCATTACCATAATAAATAGAGAGATAAATATCTCTATTTATTATGGTATGGATTTTAGGAGGTGTAGAAACAAATGATAGGTACAGTAAAATGGTTTAACGCAGAAAAGGGTTTTGGGTTTATTGAAAGAGAAGGCGGCGATGATGTATTCGTACATTTTACAGCTATAAAAGCAGAAGGCTTTAAATCTCTTCAAGAAGGCCAAAGAGTTGAATTCGAAATCGAACAAGGCGATAGAGGTCCACAAGCTAAAAATGTAACAATTGCCTAGGTTCTTCAGTTGTACTCTGACAAAAGCCCCATGGATTTTATCCATGGGGCTTTTGCCGAAATCAAAATCAATATTCAAAATGTAGGAGCACGCTTATTTAATGACCTATTGCACCACCCAGATAGGCTTCACAAATCTCCGGTCTAGAGGCTAACTCTTTGGCCTCTCCAGAAAGAACAATTTTTCCGGTTTCTAGCACATACGCCTGATGAGCGATGGATAATGCCATGTGGGCATTTTGTTCTACAAGCAGGATCGTCGTTCCCTCCTTGTTTAATTCTTTGATGATAGAAAATATTTCTTGTACCAGCAATGGGGCTAAACCCATGGATGGTTCATCTAGCAATAATAGCTTAGGCTTAGCCATGAGGGCTCTTCCCATGGCCAGCATCTGTTGTTCCCCTCCACTCAATGTCCCTGCCTGCTGCTTAATTCGTTCATGTAGACGAGGAAATTTTTGAAATATACGATGCATATCTTTCTTTATACCATCTTTGTCTTTACGAAGATACGCTCCCAATTCTAGGTTTTCCAATACAGTCATATTGGCAAATATTCTTCGTCCTTCAGGTACATGGGAAATACCCATGGCCATAATATCCTGGGCAGCCATGCTATTTATCGTCTTACCCTTAAAGGTAATTGAGCCATCCTTTGCTCTATTCAATCCAGATATGGTCCTCAAAGTAGTTGTTTTTCCAGCACCATTGGCACCAATCAGCGTAACAATCTGACCTTCCTCTACTTCCAATGTAATTCCTTTGATGGCATGAATGGCTCCATAAAATACATTTAAGTCCTCAACTTTTAGCATATGGCCACCTCCTCACCCAGATAAGCCTCGATCACCTTGGGATTTGATTTGATTTCCTGGGGTGCACCATGGGCAATAATTTTACCATAATCCAGCACATAAATACGCTCACAAACATTCATCACCAATGACATATCATGTTCGATGAGGAGAACTGTCAAGTCAAATGCACCTCTAATAAATCGAATCAATTCCATGAGTGCCTGGGTTTCCTGGGGATTCATACCCGCTGCGGGTTCATCCAATAAAATCAACTTAGGCTGAGTAGCCAATGCCCTGGCAATTTCCAATCTCCGTTGTTCACCATAGGGCAAGTTTTTTGCATATTCCCTGTGCTTGTGCTCTAGTTTAAATATTTTTAATAGCTCTAGGGCTTTTTCTGTAATCTCAAGCTCTTCCTGCTTAAATTTCTTTGTACCTAGAATACCTGCTGTCACACCATATTTTACATTTTGGTGATAAGCAATCTTTACATTATCAATAACGGATAGATCTTTAAAAAGCCTGATATTCTGGAAAGTCCTAGCAATCCCCTTCTGGGTAATTTCGTAAGGCTTCTTCCCTACAATGCTTTCATTAAGAAATCGAATGTCCCCAGAACTGGGTTGGTAAACACCCGTAAGCATATTAAAAGCCGTAGTCTTTCCAGCACCATTTGGACCAATCAGACCTATTAATTCCCCTGGATCCAGATAAATTTCAAACCCGCTTACTGCAGTTAAACCTCCAAAAGTTTTCACCAATTGTTTCGTTTCAATAATCGGCATGCTGAACACCTCAATTCTTTGAGAATTTAAACTTAGATTTAAAGCCTGCAAACATATCCATTGAAAATTCTTTTGTTCCAAGCAAGCCTTGGGGTCTGAAAAGCATGATACCGATCAACATCAACGCATAGATTACCATCCTAAGCTCAGCAAATTGACGAAGAGCCTCATTGATAAATGTCAAAAATATAGCCGCTGCTATAGATCCAGTAATACTTCCTAATCCGCCTAAAACAACCATCAGCAGAATCTCCACAGAAAACTGAAAAGTAAAGGACTGTGGATGCAGCAACCGAATAAGATGAGCAAAAATCCCCCCTGCTACACCTGCAAAAAAGGCACCAAAGGTAAAAGCCATTACCTTGTATTTTGTCGTATTGATCCCCATTGTCTCCGCTGCAATTTCATCCTCTCGAATAGAAACACAGGCTCTACCATGGGAAGAATTCATGAAATTAACGATAAAAAGAACTGTGAACACCGCCAGACTATAGGCCCATAAAAAGTTTGTATAGCCAGGAATACCCCACATGCCAGCAGCAGCACCTACATATTTCCAATTGACGAATAAAACTCGAATGATTTCTCCAAAACCCAAGGTCGCAATTGCCAAATAATCACCTCGTAATCGCAAAGTAGGAAGACCGATTAAGAAGCCTGCCAAAGCTGCAGCTAGACCGCCTACCAACAGTGATATAAAGAAAAGAATTGGGCTTGGTATAGGTGGTGCTAGTCTCGTCGTAATGATCGCTGAGAAATACCCCCCCACTGCAGCAAATCCAGCATGGCCCAAAGAAAACTGGCCTGTAATTCCATTAATGAGGTTTAGACTGGTTGCCAAGATAATAAACATACTCATGGTCGTTAACACTTGGGCATAGTAGGCATTCAATACACCAATCCAAATCAATGACTGAATTGCAACGCCAAATGCCATCGCAGCGCCTATTGTTAATAATTTTTTCTTATTCATGGCGATCACCTACACCTTCTCTTTAACATTTTTGCCAAGGATACCAGTCGGCTTTAAGATCAGTATTCCTATGAGAATGGCAAAAGCCACAGCATCTCTAAATGTAGAGTAACCAATGGCACTGATGCCAGACTCAGCTACACCGAGAATCAATCCTCCCATCATAGCCCCTGGGATAATTCCTATCCCCCCTAATACTGCAGCCACAAAGGCTTTTAGTCCTGGAAGGGTCCCCATCAAAGGCTGTACGACACCGTAGTATTGACCTACCAAAACACCGCCTGCTGCTGCTAAGGCAGATCCAATGGCAAATGTAAAGGAGATCGTAGTATCTACATTGATTCCCATCAATTTTGCTGCATCCTGATCATAAGAAACAGCCCTCATAGCCTTACCCATTTTTGTTTTCTGTACAATAAAGTGTAAAATAATCATCAGTGAAAGGGCCGTACACAGGATTAATATCTGTCCATTGCTTACGGTAGCTCCCATAAATGTCCAATTTATTTGCTGCATCCTAGGAAATGCCTTTGGAGATGCCCCAATGGTATATATTGTAAAGTTCTGAAAAAACAAGGATAACCCTACAGCAGTCATGAGTGCTGCAACCCTTGGTGCACTGCGCAGCGGTTTATACGCAATTCTCTCCATGACCACACCCAAAATCCCACAAAGAATCATGGCGATGATAAGGGCCATAAAAAAAGGCAATTTAAAAATCGTAATTGCATAATACCCAAAGATTGCTCCCAACATATAGACTTCACCGTGGGCAAAATTAATGAGTCTAATAATTCCATAAACCATGGTATATCCAAGTGCTATCAGGCCATATACACTACCCAGGGAAATACCGTTGATTAACTGCTGTAAAAATTCTGCCACCGTTTCCACTCCCTTTCATTCACACATTCCTTGACCTATAAATATTTTTTGAACCCTATTTCTATGAAGTGAAAGAGGGGTAGGTCAATACCCCTCTTCATTCCCTTGTATCTTCGTTCCTTTATGGATTTACAGTTGTAAAGTACTTTTGTTTTTGATCTTCAATCTTAATAACAACAGCACTCTTTACGGGATCTCGCTTCTCATTGAGCTTGATCGTTCCTGTAACAGCCTTTAAATTAATTTTTGTAAGGGCATCTCTGATAGCTGTGGAATCTGCACTACCTGCAGCTTCAATGGCCTCGAAAACCATATATGCTGTATCATATGCAAGGGCCGCCAGAGCATCTGGAACCTCGTTGTATTTCGCCTTAAAGGCTTCAATAAACTTCTTTGCTTCAGGAGAGTCTACATCTGGTGAATAGTGGTTGCTGAAGTAGTGTCCATTAGCTGCATCTCCTGCTAGTTCAAACAATGTTGGAGAATCCCAACCATCTGCACCTAGAAAAATTACATCTTGAGAGAAACCTACATTATTTTTTGCTTGATTGAGGATTAGACCCACTGTGTCATAATAAGATGGCACAAATACTACATCTGGCCCTGCATTCTTTACGGATGTTAAGATGGCATTAAAGTCAGTATCTCCACTCACAAAGGATACTTCGGATACGATGGTGCCACCATTTTTTGTGAAGACCTCTTTAAAAACATTGGCCAAACCAATGGAATAATCACTATTGGCATCTGTCATAATTGCTGCTTTCACAGCTTTTAAATCATTTGACGCAAAGTTCGCCATAACTTCACCTTGGAATGGATCGATGAAGGCTGCTCTGAAGATATAATCTCCTACTTCCGTAACAGCTGGGTTTGTAGAAGAAGAGGATACCATGGGTATCTTGGCTTCCTGGGCGATGGGTGCTGCCGCTAAGGAGTTAGAACTTGCTACGGCCCCTAGAATTGCCACTACTTTATTCTGTTGAATTAGCTTTTGAGCGGCTGCTGCTGAGTCTGCTTGAGCACTTTTATTGTCCTCTAACACAAACTCTACCTTTCGGCCAAGGAGACCGCCATTGGCGTTGACCTCTTCAAATGCCATGTCCAATGCTTTTTTAGATGACTGGCCAAAGGTTGCAATAGCACCCGTCAAAGGATAAATCCCACCAATTTTGATCGGCCCTTCTGCTGCTCCGCCAGCTGGTGCTTCTGCTGGCTTACTTCCACAAGCCGTTACAAGCAAGCTTGCAATCAATAGCATTGCGATTAGAATAAATGATTTTTTTTTCATACTGAATGCCCCCTCTTTTTAATTATTATCTTTTCTCAGGAATTCCCTGAAACCTTTTCTCATGCATAATAGCTGCATAGCCTCAGATTTCAATTTCATTTTTTCCTGCAAGAAGAACAGCATAAATATTAATTTTATATCATATTTATGCATTTATTTCATAAGTTTAGCCTCACCTTCACATATAACTCCCTCAGGTGATCATTGCTAAATTACTGAAATTATTTATAAAACTAATTATAGTGGCTACAAATATCTCTGTCAATACTATTTTTATAATTTTCTGACAAATGAATCATTATTCATTTTCCGGAAAACGATACCAACCTTTTGATTTCAATCTTGCAATATTCAGAAAATTTTTATGGAATTTTTGTTTAGACCCTATTCTAGAATCTAATTACCTGATGATCTGAAAATAATTAACATCAAAAAATAAAGGGGCTGTCTCAAAATAGATAATACTATCTAGGGTTGAGACGCCCTTTTTCTTTTACAAAAATAAGAAAACAGATTCCGAAGAATCTGCCTCTTTGGTATAATGTAATCACCACAAAAACATATACCAAGGAGATTGTATCATGAATATTAATGAATTTCAATTAGTCTTACCTATAAACACTTCCATAATGATTCCT
>CALECF010000120.1 GCA_937948705.1 uncultured Anaerosolibacter sp.
GCTTAAGGATTTACTTGGAGAAGATCTTCACACCCATCTAATAAATGATATTAATCTATTAGATATGGCAGGGGACGATTTTGATCTAGATCAAATACTAAATGGAGAGTTAACACCGGTGTTCTTTGGAAGTGCCCTAACAAACTTTGGGGTAGAACCATTTCTAGAGTCATTTTTGGACATTACCACACCACCTAAACCTCGTCCTAGTAATTTAGGTGAAATTAATCCTGAGACAGAAAACTTTTCAGGCTTTATTTTTAAAATACAAGCCAATATGAATCCAACCCATAGAGATCGAATTGCTTTTTTAAGAATTTGCTCCGGTAAGTTTGAAAAGGGTATGACAGTAAATCATGTGCAAGAGAATAAAAAGGTAAGACTAGCACAACCTCAACAGTTTCTAGCACAAGAACGTGTTGTGGTAGAGACCGCTTACCCTGGAGATATTATTGGTATCCATGACCCAGGAATATTTAAAATTGGTGATACTTTGTGTCAAGATCAATCTAAGTTGCAATACGAAGGTATCCCAGTATTTGCTCCAGAGCATTTTGCTAAAGTATATACCAAAAATGCGCTTAAGCGTAAACAGTTTATCAAAGGGATCACCCAGTTAGCAGAAGAAGGCACCTTGCAGGTTTATAAGCGGCCGAATATTGGTGTAGAGGAATTGATTGTAGGTGTGGTTGGGGCCCTCCAATTTGAAGTCTTAGAATATCGACTTAAAAATGAATATGGTGTGGATATTATTATGGAAAGACTTCCTTACCGTTATATCCGTTGGGTTGAGATGAATCACTTTGACCAAAATACCTTTAGCATAACAATGGATACCATGATTGTAGAGGATGAAGACGGTCATCCCGTATTATTGTTTCAAAATGAATGGTCCATTAATCAGGTAAAGGACCGTAATAAAAATGCCCTATTAAAAGAAATTTCCTTGCGGAAATAAGCAACCCCTATCATTTAAAAATCTATAGATAAATTCTAATAGCGGGTTTAATGTAAAAGAATCCCATCACAACGAATCTTATTTGTTGCGCTGGGATTTTTATTATTTACTTAATAATTTAATTACTAGACCTACCAGAAGAAGCCTTTACCATGAATTATTTAGCGTCTCAATCGTTCCTGGTTTTTCAAGTATAAACCTATCCATCTTTCAAAATGCATATTTATCCCCAACAAAAAGACAGAACAGCCTTATTTTTTTTCTTTTAAGGTCTCACAAAACTGGTTTATTACCTCATCAAGTTCTTGACTAATGGTTAATATTTTAGGATCTTTAAGTTCCGGGTCTTTAGTAATTAATTCATCCATAATAGCTCTTAGATTTTCAATTTTGCAGGAAATGTTCTTTGAGTTATCCATGGTACAACGCCCTCTTTTCCGATATAATCATTACTAGTATTATATACCTACAGTATTTTTGTTTCAATACACAAATCTACAAAATATTAGTATATTTAACATATTTTTCTAAAAGAGGATAATTTATCTTTATATAGAATAAAAAAAGTTATAGCGGAGTATATTTATTAGCGAAGCGTGTAAATGATTACCAAAAAATTCTAGAGAGATGGGAGTCAATACATGAGTATAAAGATATTCAGGGTAGAAGATGATTTAAAATTACTCTGTATTCAAATGATTGAACTTCTTACTAAGGCGAAAGATAGTGGACTTTTAAGTGAAGCGGAATATCAAGACCATGTTAGATTGAAACAACAATTTATCGAAGACCATTATAAGCTATGTGTCTAAAGAATAAGGGCAGAAATAAATTCTGCCCTGTTTTTTTATACTCAGTGGTTGTTACTAGTGGCGAATTTAAGTGACCTTGTCAACTTAGATATTCTTCAAATTCTACTTTTTCTAATTAGGGATACCCCTTTATATGTATTCTAAATTACGTTATAATTCAAGTAGGCGTATAAAATAAAGGGGATAAATCTCTTTTATGCAACTCTATGGAGGTCGATTTATATGAAAAAAGCAATTTTCTGTATCTTGAGGTTGTTTGCAGGACTTTTATTCTATGCCATTGGCATCGTGATGACTATAAATGCAAATCTTGGGCTTGCCCCCTGGGATGTTTTTCATCAGGGCCTTTCAAAGACAGTGAGTATTACAATGGGGCAAGCTAGTATTGGAGTAGGATTTGCACTAATTATTGCAGATAGTTTTTTGGGAGAAAAATTAGGTTGGGGAACCATTTGTAATATGTTTTTTATTGGAGTATTTATGGATATGTTGATGTTAAATCGCTTAATTCCCGTTTTTGATGGGTGGATACTTCGACTATTGATGATGGCTTTAGGTATGTTTGTGATTGGAATCGCAAGTATCTTCTACATTGGTGCAGGATTAGGCTCTGGCCCAAGGGATGGACTTATGGTTGCCCTCACGAAAAAAACTGGTAAGTCCGTACGGTTTATTCGCAATTCCATTGAACTCAGCGTGTTAGGTGCAGGATATCTGTTAGGTGGGTTTATAGGTGTAGGTACATTGATCACTGCCTTATCCATAGGCTATATCGTGCAATTCGTATTTAAACTATTTCATTTTGAAGTAAGTGCAGTCCAACATCGGTTTATCGATGATGATGTAAAACTCCTATATAATATGATTTTTAAAAAAGAAGAACATTCGGAGGTAGAGTAGAGATGTGACAAAGAATATCATGTCACATTTTTTATGTCAAGAGAGACTGCTGTTTTAAAAATACTCACTTTTTAGGTATAGATTTATTTATTTCAACATATCTCCAGATGCTATCAAAATAATCCTCTACTCGGATATCTTTCAAGAAAAAAATATGGTTGAAAACCAGATGGTTTGTCACTTGATTTAAAACCTCCCCCCAGTCTTCCTCTTCAATATGAAATGTGCTATCATATCTTTGCTTTATGTATTCAATGGTTTCTTTCTTAAATCTATCTAGCATGTTTATTCTCCTTTTTTTTGTTAATAGTGGATCAGCCTATCTTTATTATAGGACACATTTAGTGTAATTTTCAATATTTTACACATAATGTGTCATATATTCGTTCAAAAACTTTTTTGTGCTAACATATATCATAGAGGTGATTTTTATGGGCTTTGCTAAGCGTCTGAAGGAATTAAGAGAACTACATCATATGACACAACAGGATTTAGCTAAACATCTAAAAATAACCCGCCAAGCCATCGGAAATTATGAACAAGGTACCCGATTTCCTGCGGATGAGAAACTATTATGTAGTATTGCAGATCTATTCAAGGTTTCTTTAGATTTTTTATTAGGTCGTGTTAACTTTTATGAGCTTCCTCCAGGCTCTTCTAACCCCTTTATTAAAGAAACAATACCCTCTTATTATTCAGAAAAGGATAAGGCAATTCAAAACCTCCTACAAGAAGTTTCTGATTTCCCAATAGAGTCCCTTGATAAATTGATAGAAACAATACAGTTTTTTAAAACACTACATAAATAAAGGCAATTAGGGTTTCCCTAATTGCCTTTATCACATTATTATAAAATCTCTCTATTAATTTTCGACGTCTCATCTCACAGCATTTCTCACTATTTACAGTGCCATATAATGTCCCTGTCTATCTAAAAACTCTTGCTTTTTTTTATAATCTGGAACAACACTTCCAACCCGTCTCCAAAATGACCTATCGTGGTTCATGTGAATAAGATGACACAGTTCATGGACAATTACATAATCTATAATCTCCAGCGGCGCCATCACTAATCGATAATTAAAATTTATTTTTTTATTTGAATTACAACTTCCCCACTGGCTTTTAGACTCTATGATCTCAACGCTTTTAGGCTTTATGCCTAGCTTTTCTTGATAGATCTTTATTCTCTCTCCAATAATTTTCTTGCAGCTAGTAAAGTAAAATTTTATTAATCTTTCTCTCAATTCTTCTTCACCTAGTTCTCCAACCTCTATTAATTCATGAAGAAGACATTCTTTTCCAAGATAAAAGAACTTTTCTTGACTATGATACACCTTTGCCTTGGGAATTTGTCGAGCCTTTGTTATATCATTTAATTTCTCCAATACCCATTTACTGTTATGTTCTATAGTACTCAATATGATTTCTTCACTTGTATTTTTAGGAACTTTAACCGTTATAAAACCTACCGAGTCTATATGGATTGATAACTTTTTTCCGTTGCCGTATTGAACATCAAATTCTATTACCCTGCCTTCAATTTCAATTTTCATAAGCACCATCATTTCTAGTAGTTGTTTACTTTTAGATATATCATTCTATTGATTATTTTAACATAGATTCATTATCATTTTGTATTTAAAATTTTCTCAACATCTCTTAAACATATAAACATCTACTTGGGAAAAAATACATGCCCTTATCAATTTCTTTGGAGTTCATACCCTTGCCATATTTCCTATCATAATAAAATGAATAGCCCGCTTCGGATAGCGGACTATTCATTCCTACTTCTTCTTGTGTTTCTTGTTTTCAGGACCTTTTTCAGGATCTAGAATTTCTTGTCTTTCTCTTGCTCTATTAACATCAGTCAGGCTAGGATTATAGAGATCAGCACTTGCTGCTTCACCTTTTCTCTTTTTCATAATACATCACCTCTAAAGTATTATGTGTACTTCATATAACTTTATTCTTTAAATCAGTTAGTGTTAATCTATCTCATATATCTGCCCATTCGCATAGGTGGCTTTCATCACCACTTGGCCATTCTTATAAATGTGAATTTCCTGGTGGCAGCCATACCTTCTTAACATTGCCCGTACCTCTTCAGAGTCATCCGGGGTCCCTGATTTCTCAAAATAATAGGCTAAAGCAATTTGGCTAGGATTTTTGCTGACAAATCCGAATACATCAAAACCTCTGATAGAAATGAATTTGTTTATCCCAATAAGGATGATGAATACGATCAAAGCTATAATTACGTATCTCTTAATAAGAATCTCTGTTTTGCTTCGTTTTTCATCGGGTATCTTTTCCACAGTCGCTACTAAATCTTCATTTTTTAGACTATGTTCATCTCGACCTCTTCTACTATTATTCATAGCTTCATTGCCTCCTTTTTTTGTAGAATTGGACCCTGGGTAAAAATTCTCCCCTGTAAAACACTTTCTGCATTGATAATAACTTTATCCACTTCCATTCCCAGTTTAAATTAACAAAATGATATGATTTAAATGTTCTATTTGCTACGCTCTAGTGTAGGTTTTGCCACAGAATAGTGATGTTGTTCCTTTGATCAATGTTTTTAAAATATATTGCATAGTGAAATTTCATAGTCTCTCCCAATAACACCTCTCCAAAGAACTATATGTACATAATCTAAAGCAATTTTCATACCAACTCAAAAACCCTACAATTAAAAACCTTATTAATGATCTCAACTAATCTATATCTTGAGGATACGCATTGATACTTAAACAATAAAATAGCACGCTATTTTGTGTGTCGATTAGCATGCTATTTTTATATAGTTTCTCTATTTGTGTCTCAAAAATAAGACTATTATCTTCAAGATAGATGTGCTTATACAACTTTTATCAAAGCTATTTACTAATTGTTTTTGGCGTATTAAAGTATTTAACAATTCCATCAGCCATACACTTGGCAAGCAACGCTTGTTCATTTTCATCAATTAACCACTCAAATTCATTGGGATTTGGAACAAAGCCACTTTCAATCAATATGGATGGGGTCCATGTCCCTCTAGTAACATAAAAGTTTTTGCTATGTATCCCTTTATGATTTCGATTCAATGTATCAATGGTGTGTTTAAATACTGTTTCCGAAAGCCATTGTGCAAACTTTTCTCGATAAAACACTGAAAAGCCGTCTACCTTTGATATATCCACATTATCTGCCATGCTATTAGCATGTACCGATATAAACATATCAGGTTTTGCATTTCTTGAAGCAGCAAGACGTTCTTCAAGGGATACATTGATATCCGTTGTCCTCGTCATAAGAACTGTAGCTCCAAGCTGTTCAAGCTCTACTTGCAGTTTAAGTGCAGTGTTCAGGTTTATAGTTTTTTCTGAATTATTCAATCCTAAGGGTCCTAGCGCTCCTGAATCACTCCCGCCATGCCCTGGATCTACCATAATGACGATGCCTGAAAGAGGTTCATCCCCTTCTACAGCAGTTACCGGCCTTTTGATGTTTAGTGCTAATCCAGTAGGTGTTTTTTCAATAAAATACCCCTCAATAAACTGATCCTTCTTCAAGACTAAAGTATACTGCACTTTATTATCGTTCTGTGAAACAGCAACGGAGGAAAACATCGAATCCTCGGGTAAAACAGGTAGAACTCCTGACGAAGCCGTTGAAATATCAAGTTTTATTAAATTACCATCAAAGGATGGCAATGCCGCTACAAGAGATGATAGGTCAAGCTTTAGTGTATCCCATCTTTCCCCTACATTATACTCAGCTTTTTTAATCGTTGTGCGAAGCTGTGATTGGGTAGTATAGGTTTTAACATCTTTTTTATTTGTCCATTGTCCAGAAGATAGGCGGACATAATTACCTGTCATCCCAGTTACATAATCCACCATTCCGCTGTAAAGTTCATAGGCTGATCCATTTGAGGAGGATGGTGTTGCATAGGTATCTATCGTCTCTTTTATAACCTCTGCATAAAAAGGTGCGTTTTTCATGATCACGCCAATCTTGGCTGGTGCTTTGCTTGTTTTTACAGTTCCTTTGTAATTCATCGTATATACCGGAACTCCCAAATCAATATTCCGAGGTGTTCCAGTATATTCTGGAATGGTATAAACATAAGTAAATGTATCTGCAAAGATACCTTGTCCATTGACCGCCAGGCCAGATGGCTTCATTGTATAGTTTTTCTCTCCAACTTTCACCGTTACCTTTGAACCAATGGGCGCCTGACAAGAAAGTGTTACTTTTTCTCCTGGCATCCGATATTCTTGTTCTTTTGGAAAAACAGAAGTTGCAGGAATTTCAGCTGCGCCCATTTTTTTTGCTGAGGCGGAGGCAACCTCTCTATGAATTATGCGGGTAGCATAGGAGCCTTCTTGCGAAAAGGTGAATAGATTTGGACCCTTTTCAAGAGGTACAAGAATACCAAAATATCCTTGCCCAGATCGATTCTCTACTGGTTTCCCATTTAAAAATAAGGGTTGCTCTGGATCAGAAGACCCGTTTAGATAAAACTGATTTAAGCTGGTTTTCATATTGTCTGCTGGTCTTGAGACACTGACAGGTATCTTTACATTGATCCCATCCCGTTGTTGATACAAGGCTTTGACAACCCCACTAAGGGCTGGACTATTCTCGAAGGACTTGTAGCTGAAAAAGATACTTCCCTTCACTTCCGGGTTGTTTGCATTTAGCCGAAGTTGTTTTTCTATTTCTGAAACCCCATACCAGGGACTGGTTGGATCAAGATTTCCTGCACGATAGGCTGCCTGTCCAATGTATAAATCAACACCAGTTTCGTACACCGTATCCTTCCACCAGGATAGCAACTTACTATAGTCCGCCACTGTGAACCCAATATTCCAATATATCTGTGGTGCGATATAATCTAACCATCCTTCTTTTACCCATTTTCTTGAATCCGCAAATTGATCATAATATGCCTGCATCCCTTTGGTGTCGCTTCCCAGTGGGTTCGAATTATTATTTGCCCATATCCCTACAGGACTAATTCCAAAGCGTACTTCTTTTGAAGTCCCTTTAATGGCTTTGGACAAATCACTAATGAGCAGATTTACATTCTCTCTACGCCAATCATTTATG
>CALECF010000121.1 GCA_937948705.1 uncultured Anaerosolibacter sp.
TTACCAAGATTGGATTAATAAACTTTTTCTGGAATCAACAGCTTAAAGAAAATCAAGCATATGAAAAACGTTTTGACCGCCCTTACTTATCTTTACATAAGGAGTCCAACGGTTTAACTGTGCCAAACGATTAATATAGAAAGAGTAAGGGGGAATTGAGTTATGTATACAAACCCATATGAGCATCTTTCGGGAACAATTTCAAATCCTAGAATTTTGAAAGCAGGTTTTCAAGAACTGCAATTTGATACTGGGGAAATTAAAATTAATTACGTTGTTGGGCCAAACAATGGAGATCCCTTGGTACTAATACCGGCACAGATGGGGACATGGGAAAGTTACGAAAAGGTTATGATACCCTTATCTCAGAAATTCCAGGTATATGTTGTTGAGGTCAGGGGACATGGCAAATCAAGCTGGACACCAGGTAATTATTCGTGGAAAGTTATTGGTGCAGACATGAAGACTTTTATAGAAAATGTAGTAAAGCGAAAGGCTATTATAGGTGGGAATTCTTCCGGAGGGATTATCACATTATGGTGTGCTGCCAATATGCCTGAATATGTCATGGGAATAATCATTGAAGATGCGCCAGTGTTTTCTGCTGAGATGCCTCGTTTTAAAGAGAAAGATCGTTTTGTATATAATGGACTTAAACATCTTGTGGATAAAATAGGAGATATTGATAATAGAAGTCTTGCCGATTATTTCAGCGGTATGGAAATGCCCGTTTCTGAAAGAAGGAAAAAGAAATTACCTGAATGGTTTATAAAGATTTTATCTAAACAAATCCGTAAATATGAAGCGAAGCATCCAGGGAAACCTATTGAGGTTGGTTTTCCTGATACCTTGAGATTGCTTTTAAAATCACTTTCGATGTTTGACCCGGATTTTGCACGGGCCTTTGTAGACGGACGTTTTTATGAAGGAATAGATCATACAGAGGCATTAAAGCGTGTAAAATGCCCAATACTTCTACTCCATGCAAACTGGCACAGATATGAGGCGTACGGACTTGTAGGAGCTTTGGATGATAATGATGAAAAGGGAATAATGGAATTGGCACCCCAAACAAAATATAGGAAGATCCCTGCCAATCATGTTATCCACGCATTTAAACCTAAGCAATATGTCGAAGCTGTACTAGATTTTTCGAGGGAATTGTAGACTCTAATTATTAAATTACATAAGCTAACTTCATAATTCCACATTTATGGTTTGACAAGGAAGCAGTAGAGGCTGCTAAATTTTATGTTAGTTTGTTTGAGAATTTGAGCATCATCAACATTACTAAGCTTGCAGATACCCCATCGGGTGATGCAGGCCAACGTTATTATTTACAGGAGACGTATGTGGTAAAGCTGAAGATGCAAATGACAAATAGGTTTTAACAAGATGAATATTAAAGAGAAGGGGATAGAATATGAAAACGGAACTAATAACGATTAAAATTAGTCAACCCGCACATAGAGCGCTGCAAGGGGCAGGGATTAACACTTTAAAACAGTTAACCCACTATAGTGAAAAGGAATTGCTTGCTCTTCACGGATTTGGGCCTAAGGTTTAAGGATATTAAAAAGTATTCTTGCTGAACATGGACTTTCTTTCAAGTCATCATAGTATTACAGTGGTTCGTTACTTGGGGAAGTTTTGATATTGGGTAAAGGTATTTACTCCAATAATTTCACAAGCCTGTGCTATAAACTAAATGATTCTACGTTAAATTATCATCATTCTATAGAAAAAGCCTTGACATTTCCTATTAGGAGGTTTATTATGGGCTTATCGACCAATGGTCGGTAGAAACGGAGTATGGTATGAAAACAGTCAAGGATGGCGAAGTACGAAGACAAGAAATTCTGGTTGCAGCGCGGGAGTTATTCGTCAAAAAAGGTTATGAGCAGACTTCAGTTAACGATATCCTGAAGATTGTAGATATAGCCAAAGGTACCTTTTACTATTATTTTGCTTCCAAAGCAGAAGTGCTGGAGGCAATCATTCTTGATATCGTTGAAGAAGGAGCTAAGAGGGCAGAGATGATTCTAAAGGATAAATCCATTCCTTTGGTGAATCGCATTATGATGGCGATCATGGCACAGGCACCGGAGTTTGAAGGATCCGATATGATAAAGGAAGAACTTCATAAGGTTGAGAATGCAAAGCTGGAACAGCTATATTTGCGGGCAATGCTTAGGCGTATGACACCTGTTTTGCAAGAACCTATTTCGGAAGGTATTGACCGAGATATTTTCCATATGGAGTATCCGACGGAATGTATAGAATCCATTTTACTGTTGGGACATATGATGTTTGATTGCGACGTTTTCCAATGGAAGATGGAGGATTATCCAAGGAAGATACATGCATTTTTATGCAATGTAGAGAAAATGCTGGGGACAAAAGAAGGGGAACTTAAAGAATTTTTACGGATGTTTGGACAGTTATCGTAGTTGGAAGGACATTTGTAAATTTTTTTTGCCTACCAACCGACCAGTGGTCGATTTAAGAATAACAGAAAGAATTATTTATAGTTAAAGGTATGAATTTATATAGGACTTAATAGATTTAAGGAGGGTTACAATGGAACAACGTGATAAAATACAAAACACGGGAACAAAAACCGGGAATAAGGGAATGCAGAAGTTTATGATCCTGATGAATGGCCAGCTGATATCAAGTATCGGCAGTGGATTAACGGACTTTGGTCTTGCAATCTATGTGCTGGCACTGAAAGGATCTGTTACGGCTACCGCCATTGTAAGCATTTGTGCATTCTTGCCATCCATTCTTCTGGCTCCTGTGGGGGGCGTCTTGGCGGATCATTATGACAGAAGGACCATGATGATTCTCGGGGAATTGTTTTCCGGCCTTGGGTTGGTCATTTGCCTCGTGTCCATTATGAGCGGGAGTCCTTCGCTTGCGGTAATCTGCGTTGGTGTAGGTGTCAGTTCGTTATTTAAGGCTTTGATGGAACCGGCATTTAAGGCGACCATTACGGATTTATTAACGGAAGAAAATTTTGCTAAGGCGGGCGGAATGGTTCAAATCGCAAGCAATGCCAAACTTTTAATTTCCCCGGTTATTGCGGGATTAATGTTACAGATTACGACTATCAGTACCCTGATAATGATCGATATTCTTACTTTCTTTACAACGGTATTTACTATTGTGGCTATGAAGAAAGGCATGTCTACGAAACATAGGAAAGATGTGGGTTTGAGCTTTTGTAGGGAAATGAAGGAAGGTATTGCTGCGATACGTGGGAAAAGCGGCATTGTGGCAATAATTGTGATTATGACAGTCGCAGTATTCTGCCTTGGTTTCGTACAAATTTTAAGTAAGCCTCTCATACTTGCTTTCGCAAATGAAACAGAACTCGGTATTATTGCGACAGTCAGTGCATTCGGTATGATGGCCGGAAGTATCGTAATCAGCTGCATAAAGAATGTAAAATCCTATGTAAGGATGCTTTCTTTGGGGTTGTTCGGCTGCGGAATCTTTTTTGCACTGATGGGAGTAAAGGAAAGTTTGTTTTTGATTGCAACATTCGGATTCATGATGTTTGTATTTATGCCGGCTGTGCAGATTGGAGCAGAAGTCTTGATCCGTAAGAATCTTGCGAATGAAGTACAGGGGCGCGCTTTTGGATTGATAAGTTTTATTACTCAGATGGGTTACATTTTTGCTTATATACTGTCCGGAGCCCTTGCTGATTACGTTTTTGAACCTTTTATGGGAGGTAACAGTTTGGTCGCGATAAAAATTGGAAAAGTAATCGGTACCGGCTCGGGAAGAGGAATTGCACTGCTGATATTGATTGCAGGCACGACACTGGCAATTGTGGGGATTGCTGTTTCAGGACTAAAAAGTATAAAAATGTTGGAAAGGAGAGTAAGTAAGAATGAAACTATTGCTGAACCTCGTCTGGAAGGACTTTAAAAGAAACAGGATTATCATAACTGCTCTTGCGGTATTCTTGATTGTTTCAGCCCTTTTGATGGCAGGTGGATTAAGGGTGGCGGGCACAATGATATCTTCTCTGAATGGGTTAAATGAACTGGCTGTGCCACCCGAATACCTGCAGATGCATAAGGGAACCTATGATGAGGCAGATTTTAACAACTTTGTGGAAAACCATAATTATATTAAGGATTCGCTGATCGTCAAGATGCTTAATATCAGTAATGCAAGTATTATTTATCAGGGTGAAACCCTGGAAAAGTGTCTGATGGATAATGGATTCGTGACTCAGAATGAAGGATTTGATTTCCTCCTTAATATGGATAATGAAATTGCTGTTGTTCAAGACGGGGAAATCGGGGTGCCAGTTTACTATGGGGAGGAGCTCGGTATTCAGGTCGGAGATGTCATTACACTGCATGAAGGTGATTATCGTAAGGAATTGACGGTATCAACGATCATTCGTGATTCACAGATGAACGCGGCACTGGCATCTTCAAAGCGTTTCTTAATCAACCAGGCAGATCATGATGAAATAAGTCTTCACATGGGAGAATGGGAATACTGTTTTGAATTCCTGTTAGAGAAAGGTACATCTACGTCGGTTCTGGAGAAGGATTATATGGATGGGGGTATGCCTTCCAACGGCGTGGCAATAACAGGCAGCCTTCTGGCTATGCTGAATAATCTTTCTTACGGACTGATAGCATTCATCATCATCGCAATCAGTATTCTTCTAATCATGATAGCCGTTCTGTGTTTATCTTATATCATTCGGGCAACCATGGCAGAAGAGCATTATATCATCGGGGAGATGAAAGCAATCGGATTTCCTGGAAAAGTTATTGCAAAGTTATATCAGATGAAGTATATAATACTTGTGCTGGCAGCGGGAGTGATCGGTTATCTGGCAGCCATACCCTTTGGAGATTTCTTTTCATCCTCGGTTATTATGTACTGCGGACATGGTACCAGCCAGTGGATGAAATGGGTATTTCCTTTCATTGGGCTAATCCTGCTCAGTTTGATTGTAATGCTCGGATGCCGCAGAATCATTCGCAAGAATCTGAAAAGTACTGTTGTGGAATTGATGCGCGGGGAAGAGAAGATAAAGAAAGAAGGTCACTATTCTTTACCTTCAACTGGATTGAAACATCGAAATCTTACTATAGCATTCGGTGAATTGAAATGTAAATGGAAGGAATATTTTGTTATTTTTCTCGTATTTGTATTTTCGTCATTTCTGATTCTACTTCCGGTGAATTTGAAGAATACAATTGAAAATCCATCTTTCATTACTTATATGGGGGTGGGAAAAAGCGATATTCGTATTGATATTCAGTACAGTGAGAAACTGGCAGAACAAAAAGTTGCCGCCCAATCCTATCTAGAGAATGATCCAGAAATTGAGAAGTATGCAATTTACCGGAATGGCTACGTACAGTTACAAAATGGAGATGGGGAATGGGAATATATCCGTGTAGAAAGCGGTGATGGATCTGTTTTTGCATTAGAGTATCTAGAGGGAAGGGCGCCGGATGACAATAAAGAAATGGCCCTATCTTATCTGAATGCTTCGGAATTAGGAAAAAAAGTTGGAGATTCATTGACGGTAATCTATCAGGGAAAAGAACTTATGTTTACCGTCTCTGGTATCTATCAGGATATCACTTACGGTGGCAAAACTGCCAAAGCAGCCATCGATTTTGACGAAAATGATGTGGAAGTCTATATTATTTATTTGGATGTTCGCGACGGTGTCAGTATCCAGGAAAAGACCGATGAATTGAGAAGTATTCTGACAGACAGTAAAATAACTCCGATCAGTGAGTTTATTTCCCAGACCCTTGGCGGTATCACGGATAACATGAGCCTAGTGGAAGGTGCAGCCATGGTGATTTCATTGCTGTTAATCATGCTGATTACCGTGATGATTTTGAAGCTTATCACAGCGAGGGAACACAGTGCAATCGCAATCAAGAAAGCAATTGGCTTTTCAAATCGAGACATACGTATACAGTTCGGAATACGGATTCTTGTGATTCAATTCGTGGCAATCATTGTAGGGACAGTCCTGGCGAACTTTTTTGGGGAAACTATTTTTGGATGGATGCTTTCTTCTATGGGCGCATCAAAAATAACAATGCTGGTTGAACCGGCGACAGCCTATCTGCTTTTCCCTGCAGTCCAGCTGCTTATAGTCTTTATTACTGTGATTGTGGGAACTAAAGTTGTCAGAAACTATCATATCAGAAATCAAATAATGGAATAGGGAGTGGAACCATGATAAGAGTTGAACAGATCAGTAAGTCATTTAAAGATACCCAAGTTTTGCATGACATATCCTTTGAAATCGAAAAGGGAGATTTTGTTGCGATTATGGGACCTTCCGGTTCCGGCAAGTCAACGCTTCTTTACAGCATCAGCGGTATGGATAGCTTAAGTTCCGGCAAGGTATTGTTTGAAGGAATAAACATATCTGAAATGAAGGAGGATAAATCGTCCGAATTTCGGCTGACCAAAATGGGATTTGTATTTCAGAATGCACAGATGTTAAAGAATCTTTCTATCTTTGATAATATTATACTGCCTGGTCTTGTAGCTAAAAAAGAATCGGCTGATGGCATAAGGAAACGTGCATCGGAATTAATGAAGCGGATGGAAATTGAAGGAATCGAAGAGCGTGATATCCGGGAAGTATCCGGCGGACAGCTACAAAGGGCTTCCATTTGCCGTGCTATGATCAATAATCCTGAAATTCTGTTTTTGGATGAACCGACAGGAGCTCTGAATTCTAGCGCCACGGATCAGGTATTGGCAATCCTGGAAGATTTGAATCGTGATGGAATGACCATCATGACCGTTACCCATGATTCCCGGGTCGCTGCAAAAGCAGGGAGGATACTCTATATCAGAGATGGACATATTGCTGCCTGTAAGGAATTCTCGGTGGGTGCAGACCGCGAAAGGGAACTGGATGAATGGTTAAAAGGGCTTCAGGTAAAGGCATAACATCATTATTCCTATGAAATACTATGAGTAAGATTCCTCTGTTAATCAGATAATGATTTATGATACAAGTAAAAATCATTATTTATTGCGGGGGAATTGCTGTATAATGAAATATGTTCATTATGTAATGAAGAAAATAGCTGCCTTTCAGTGACAAACTGTCCATAGGTGAAACGAAGGAGATAATGGAAAGAAGGGCCTCTTTCAGAATAAAACTAAAATAGGTATAGACACTTGTTATGTAATTGAAAAATGTTGTGCTGCTATATATAATTGATGCAGAAAATAAATCGAAGAAGGTAAGAGGAATAGATGAATCCAATAATTGAAGTTAAAAATTTTACTAAAAAATATGGTAACTTTATAGCTGTAAATGATATTTCCTTTGAGGTGGAGGAAGGGACTATTTTCGCTTTTCTAGGACCTAATGGTGCTGGGAAGAGTACAACGATAAACACATTATGTACGATATTTGAAAAAACCTCAGGTACACTATTGATAGATGGAAAAGATGTTACTACACAAAAAAGTGAAGTTAGATCTACAATTGGTGTTGTGTTTCAAGATTCAACTTTAGATTCAAAAATGACAATTGATGAAAACCTTAAAATGCACTGTGTCTTTTATAACATTCCTAAAAAGGAAGTTGAAGAACGTATACAGTTTGTTTTAAACTTGGTGGATTTACTAAACGAAAGAAAGAAATTGGTTGGTGCTTTATCAGGTGGAATGAAACGTCGTGTAGAAATTGCTCGTGGGTTAATTCACTATCCAAAGGTTTTATTTCTTGATGAACCTACAACAGGACTTGATCCCCAAACACGGGCTCATATTTGGGAGTATATTATTAAACTTCAAAAAGAAAGAAATATTACAATTTTTCTTACGACTCATTATATGGAGGAAGCAGAAATATGCAGTAAGATTGCAATCATAGATGGTGGAAATATTGTTGCCCATGATACGCCATACGCTCTAAAAAAAGAGTTCACAAAAGATATAGCATATATCACTTCAGAAAAAGGACCTGAACTTGAACTGTTGTTGGAACAATATGGACTGGCATATGTAAAAAAAGAGGGTTATTATAAGGTTGATGCTGATAATACTAATCTTTTATTACAAGTTTTAAGTCTGCAAAAGGAAGATATCACAGATATCGAAATAAAAAAAGGTACTTTTAATGATGTTTTCTTAGAAATAACCGGAAGAAGAATTAGGGAGGACACATAATGATGAATACAGTATTTGCATTGTGGAAAAGAGGCTTGAAAGCATTTATAAGAAATAGAACAGGCTTGATTTTTTCACTAATCTTCCCTTTTTTCTTTGTTTATGTATTTGGTGCAGTCTTTAAGAATGACTTTATAGAAAATCCTATTGCATATATGCTCTCTGGAGTTATAATAACCACTGTGTTTGAAAGTTCACTGAATCTAGCATCGTCAACGGTTGATGACATGGTAAGCGGATTTATGAAAGAAGTTTTAGTTTCTCCTGCTAAAAGGATAGCTGTTGCTATTGGTCAACTATTATCAGCGGCCACTGTTTCTACCCTACAAGGGATTTTGATTTTAATTATTGGATTATTTATAGGTATTAGATTTACTACATGGACCACACCAGTATTTGTTGTTTTAGCCATGATTTGTGTGGGGCTTGTTTTTTCTGGAGTGGGGCTATTTCTAGCAACTATTGTACGAAGTGGTCAAACTTTTCAAATTGTTAAAACTGCTGTAACCTTACCTTTAACGTTTACATCAGGAGCATATATTCCCCTATCGATGTTACCCAACTCACTGAAGTATGTTGCCTATATGAATCCAATGACTTATGCAACAGCTTTTTTTCGTATGATTGCTTTGGAAAAAACCAATTTATCAACTGTCGAACTTGTAAAAGAGGGATTGGCGATTGATATAAATGGATTTATTGTTACTCCTATAATGTCTTTTACGATTATTGTAGCGATAGGCTTAATTTTTTTAATACTATCAACAAACTCATTCATTAAAACAGATTTTTCTCGTATCAACAGAAGTTCCAATGATGCTAGCGAGTTGTGGGGTTAGGGTTGTTTTCAAAGACACGGGGATGTTTCGAGGCCGGTGAAAAAAACTGCAAATAAATGTTATGAGTGCCCAAATAAAACAGCTTTGAATCATTTGATTCAAAGCTGTTTTATTTGCGATTAACATCTAAAAGAATATTAATCTCCGCTTGGGCAAGCGTTTATGTTTCATGTAATTATAGCATACTTTTTCACTGTTGGGTATAAAATCATAATTCTGCTAATTATCACACAGTCAGACGGTTACCGGACATGCGCGTAAAGGACGAACTAATGATGAATAACTGTGTTGGTATCTTTATGATGTTAATATTTCAAGGACAAGTACGCATTCATTACAAATACACGGAATGAAAAGGCATATTTGCTTGTTGAAACAGAGTAGGAACGTGTAATTATTTAAGGTTTAAGTGCTCCTTAAGACTGTAATAAACTCATCGAGGATATTATGACTTATTTTAAAGCCTTTATCTTGATAGAATTTTAATGCATCAAGGTTACCGTTTGATACAAAGATAAACAAATCACTAATTGACTCGAATGAATGTAACCAGTCCATAGACTTTTCAAACAAAACTGTGCCAATACCAGCTTTACGATAACCATCTTTTATATAAAACTGAGAAATACAACCCACGTCGTCACTTTTAACAGAATCAAAGTCAAAAAAATTCACAGGTTCAAGAGTAGCAAATCCACCAGAATATGTAGCTTTGGGACAAATATTGCTATAAGCATACCCAACAATGTCAGTGTCATTTTTAGCGAGTATTATAAAGTTAGCCTTAGCACTCTTGACAGATGGAATCATTCTAGTTTCAAAACACATGTTATCAAACCACTCTGGATGAATATGGGCTTTAGATTTTTGATAAGCCATTAATTCATTGCATAGATCCCTAATGGAAATAATGTGATCATCAGAAATAACTTCATAATGGATACTCATATTTATCTTCCTTTCTAGAAAAAATGAAAAGTATGTTTTATTGATCAATCGACTTTGGTATGATTATATCAGCTACAAAGATGATAACAAGTGCGCAGTATTTTCTGTTTAAGAAAGTAAAAACTGAGTAATGGAGTGATATTATGAATGACCAAGGGTTGTATAAAAGCTCTCTGGACAACTGTCCACTAACATTTGCATTAAATCTTATAGGTGGAAAGTGGAGGTTGCCTATAATTTGGGCATTAAACAAAAAAGGAACTATACGATATAATGAACTAAAAAGAAGTATCGATGGAATTACCAATATGATGTTAACTCAAACTTTAAAAGAGTTGGAATTGCATGGTATTATAAATCGTAAGCAATTTATGGAAGTACCACCCCGAGTGGAGTATTCGCTGACTGATAGCGGAGAAAGTCTAATTCCAGCCCTTAAAGCCCTAGCTAATTGGGGAAGTAGAATGAAAAACAGTGATCATTC
The DNA here is from genome assembly GCA_937948705.1 of uncultured Anaerosolibacter sp. The sequence goes on from CALECF010000121.1 coordinate 10,477, forward strand.
GAAGTAATGTAGAATTAGATCTTACATGACACTACGGACAACAGATTGTAAAAAACCAGTGTGACAAGTGATAGACCTTGTTGTTTTGAAGATTTCTAGAGTTCCTTAGTTTTGGATGAAGCATTGTGGTCTATGTCGAAGTAGCATATTAGATGTTCGAGTAGAATAGGAGGAACCCATGGCCTGGAGTAAAATGAAGCAACTGTTAGAGAGCTTTCTTTGCCCTGCTTTATATGGCAGGGTGGAGTATCGTGCCACCAGTTATCGTTATTTACCTGACAAAGCAGGACTTTGTTATATTGCCGTAGATAAAAAGAACATATTCAATATGAGTGATATAACTACCTCAATCAGATGGTATCAGACGGAGCAGGAGATAAAGAATGATCCGGATATTCACATTCCTATCAACAATGAAGAAATTGAAGGGGTCAGAAAAGATACTAAGGGGATAGTTCCAGAGGATCGGTTAGAAGTAATTGCAAGAAATAGAAAAATATCAGAATATGCAAAAGAGCTCATATCAGCCCAGTCAGCATTAAGCAAATCAAATTTTAATGTTGTAGCACATAAGTTTTTATCTATTTCTATAGAGGAGAGCATAGAGAGCAATGATATTTTATTAAATGTTTTGGCTTTGGTGGATAGACGAGTTGGAAAAAAGCGACTTTTAAACATGGCCGAGAAGATGAAGTTGAAGCACCCAATTGTACAATATTTTTATGAGCTGCGGCTTAGTACGTTGTGATCATAAGTCTATGTATTACTGCTTAGGGCTTTTCTGGAGACTGTACTTAATTCTGTGGGTGATTTTTCCAATGGTAATAACAACACAACATACACGTAAAGAAGGTCAATAGGTTAGTATTGAAAGGATAATGTGATTTATAACGGGAAGAAAGAGATAAATATTTAGTTTCACAGATCAGTTCATCATTGTCATTATGTGATGAAACAGAGGCATCTTGGATAAATCATCTAGGATGCCTCTATTTTCGTCTAAGGCGTACAGAAATATAAAAAGTTTAATCGTTGTGATGGATGGTGAGAATCCTAACAATATGCTGAGAATATTGAAATTCCAAGAGAAATATATTATGACATAAAAGATTATATAAATGTGATTTCATTAAATCCTAGCCTGGGCATAAAGCCAACCTGACCAGTGTTAACGATCATAACTTGATCATATAATTGTAGACTTCCACGAGGACCTTCTTCTCGGGTCGGACTGGGGATATTCCAGCGAAGTACGATTACCCTGATTCCTTGAGAAATGTTAGTAATAGTTGAATCTAAATTGGGTTTAGATAGTAAATGATTTTGACTGGTCATGACATGAATTCTGTTTCCTTGAACTTCCACTAGTTCAATACGTCTCAGAGCTAGGGCAGCCAATTCGGCAACAGTATTGCTCGGATCATTCCTTGCAACATGTCTAAGCTCTTCTTTGGCTCTCTGGCCATATGCAAGTCTACCCAAACTCATTGCAGCATAGAGACGAACGGTTTCGCAAGGATGCCTTAGAAGATCAATTGGATATGGAACATATTTTTGACCCAATGCTTGCCATTGAAATGAACCTTGATAGAAGACTCCATATTGCTCTGCCGGAGTAATTAGATCACAGTTTGTATCCCCAATTCGCTTCCAGGTTTGGAAGAGCTCCTCGGGATCAGCTATACTAGGAACAATTAATAGTTCATCCCCCGCGTATATAAGATTAGGATCTTGAATCTGGTTAGCTTCAACAAGGGTTTGTATGGGAATATTATATTGTCCAGAAAGGCAGTTTAGAGTATCCCCAGGAAGGAGAATATAGTAGGGTAAAGCGCCTGCTTTAGGTAAGCTGACATTCGATTCTGGAATGAGTAGAGGTTGGCCAACAAAAATTAAATTTGGATTACAAATAACATTAGCGTTGAGAATGGTATGAAGCGAAGTGTTGAATTTTCTTGCGATACTATTCAAGCTGTCGCCTCTTTGAACATAGTAGAGCATAATGATCACCCCTTCTTATTAATATATTAAATATTTGGCTTGAAGGTGATATATAGAAAAGAAGGAATAGTTGTTTTATAATGCTTTCTTCCTGGCATAAACAAACGGTTTTCTATGATAATGGTTTTATCATAGAAAGCCGTTTGTATTGACTTTTTTATAGTCCCTTGTGATATTAGTGGTCGTGGTTCTCTTCGGCAGCCTCTGCAATTGCCTTCGTCTCATGAACTGTACCTCGTGGATGTTGAGGTGGCGCATAAATTGAGTACAATTTAAGCGGTTTATCGCCTGTGTTGATTAGATTGTGCCATTTGCCAGCAGGTATGATGAACGCAAAATCATCATAGACTTTTTCTTGAAAATTCAACTTATCTTTTCTATCACCCATTTTAACAAGCCCTTGACCTTCTTCGATACGTATGAATTGATCAAGATCTGGATGAATCTCTAAACCTATGTCTTCCCCAACATTTATGCTCATCAAGGTAACCTGCAAATAGCTTCCTGTCCACAAAGCGGTACGAAAGGTATTGTTTTGCTTCGCAGCCTCCTCGATATTAACGACAAAGGGTTCTGGTCCATAATCCTTTAATTCAATAAACTGTTTGGAAAAGACTGAGTGATGCATTGGTGTGTTAACCCAGTAAGGATATGGATACGTGTTATGAACATTATACGTATTATATGGGTTATACATTGGTGAGTTAATGTAATAGGGACATGGATATGGTTTATAAGCATTGTACATATTCTTCATTCCTTTCATATGTCTTATAAAATTATCCTATGTTTTATGTTTAAAAAATGTGCTTCGATTATAAGAGTGATATGACCATGATATTACACTTAATGAGGGTATTTCTTTTATTGTGAACTGCAAATCCACAAGAAGAAATTGACTATTACTGGGATAAGCTATCGGCGGTCCCTGAAGCAAACCAATGTGGTTGTTGAAAGGACAAATCCGAATTTTTATAGCAAATTGGAATTTGAAACTATAGTATAATTTTTAATAGGACAGTAACTGTAATTAAAGAAAATAATGTGGTTACAGATACAACAACAGCTGCATATTCTTTTTCTTTATCGAAGTCTTCTGCTAGTATTGCAGTCATAGCAGAGGCTGGCATGGCAGTCATAATAATTACTGCATTTACAGCTTTGGATGTATCCCCTACTAACAAGGAGAGTAAGTACATAATCCCAGGTATAATTATTAATTTGGCAGCTAACCCATAATATATTGTCCAATCCCTTAAATATCTTTTGATTTTTACATTTGCAAGTATAACCCCAATAATAATCATAGACAATGGACCTGTAATATTTCCTATGCTTCTTATACTGGATAATAATGAGTTTGGTAGTTGAATATTAAATATCATGATCAAAATACCTATACAAACTGCCAAAATAGATGGGTTTAGTAGTATTTTTTTAAATTCCACCTTCAATTCTTTCTTATCAAAACTACCTTTAAATAGTATAAGTCCGTAAGTCCATAGAAATATTACGAAAAATATATTAAATATAGATCCATATACAACACCTTCTGCGCCGTATATAGAATTCAATATTGGAAATCCAACATACCCTGTATTAACAAACACATTAGCAAAATGCAATATTGTTTTTTTATCGTTTTTTACTGGTAGTAGGATTAAATAGGAAGCAATTGTCATTATTATATAAGCAATAATAGAATAATAAAAGGTTTTTATAACGCCAGATTTAATAGCATTGTCATATGTATAGATAAAAGAAGAAAGAATCATAAAAGGCAATGCAATCTGTATAAGTATGTTTATTAACTCTTTATTTATTTTTGCAGTGATAATTTTTTTCTTGCTGCCATATACGCCTACTAATATTATGATAAATAAAGAAACAACACTTTCTATAATAACTGACATTTCCAGAAAAATACCCCCTTTTATTTAGGTATTCATCATTTTATGCAGTAATATAAAAGTACGTGACAGGGTTTTATTCTTTCTGGACATACAATATTTCAAGGAAGTTATGTATATGTTCACTGGAACACCCATGGATTTGGAAGTAGTGACGTTAGTGGTTAGACGGTAGAATGGAATAAATAGTCCCTATGCTAAAAAATAAATCTATTTTAATGTAAGACTTAGCAGTCCCCTTTATTCCAATCCAATAACAGGGAAATAGCATAATGCAGAAGCTGAGGGCTTCGATAGAGTAAATCCTCTTTGAAAACTCTCTCTGTAAGTTTATGGAAGTCTTTCCCCCAGGGCCCTATGTTTAGGCATGGCATAGAGAGGGCTTCGATTTCCTCAATAGGGATAGCATAAAGGGAACCAAAGAGAGGCATGCTTCCTTCAAGAACTTCTACGATTGCTTTCGAGTTTTTAATGGATGTATAGCTTAAATCTGAGATACCTGTAAAGAAGTATTCTTTAGAGTATGCTTGATTGAAACGTTCCAATGAATAAGTCATGACACAATCCGATAGATTCCTAGTCTTATCACTTATATTTTCGATATATAGGTTTGATACATTTGGATAATAGGGAGGTGCTAGCCCAATTACAACCCTTGGAGATATGTCATTGATAAAATTATAAATGGCTTCAACAAGAAAAAAATTACTTTCAATCATTGAAATGTTGCCAGTTTGAACCTGATTTTTTATATTCTCAAGGGCTTTATCATACTCAACCTTAAAAGTTTCACCATACTCGCTATAGGCTTCATCATATAGCTCTTTGAAAGTTACTACTTTTGCTTTCCATGGTAATGGTTCAAAAGGCTTATTTGTTCTCGCTCTAAAAGTTTTATACCTCTCATTCATACTGCTGATTAATTCTGAGAAAGCATTTATACAAATTTCCCGAATAGATTCTAGCATAGACGCAGGCTCTCTGTTTAAGGTAAGAATACTCAAACAGCCCCCTGCACTGGGCGGTAAAGATACATCATAGTTATATTTTCTATCCTTTAGATATAGCCATGTTGGTGGAGGAGAGGCTTCATTTTCAATGAAATCAGAAAGCTCCAAGTTAAGCTCTGTTTTACGTACAATTTCAGTTAGCAAGCTAACAGGATTAAAACCTTCGAAAACCTTTCCAACATGGGATAAAAATCCTCTGACATAGAAGAATGGCATC
>CALECF010000122.1 GCA_937948705.1 uncultured Anaerosolibacter sp.
AACGATCGCCACAATAATAATAAATATTAGTATATAGAAGCTAGCGCCCCTAAAGAATTTTTTCAACAAAAGTCCTCCTTTCAATGACAAAAATTGGTCTATACATGACATCTTTTTATTCTACCATATTTTTTTCAGGAAAACAATAAATTAAAGCATCGTTGTCCCTATCCTGTTAAAACTACAACTTCTTATGACAATAACTAATCTGTAGGATTCGTCTCGTATTTTTGTCTATCTTATACTTTTCACTCATACGATAACCTACTACCCACATGATTCCTGCTTGATCACAAATCAGAGGTATTTGATCCCTTTTTTCTCTAGAAATTTTTTCATCTATCATAAATTCCTTTATTTTTTTTGTCCCCTTTATTCCTAGGGGTGAGAACTTATCCCCTTGTCTTCTATTTCTGATGATCATACCCTCTTGAATTTTGTCCAAATCAAAATACTGAATGGTTGGTACTTCTTTTGAAAAATCCTTTTGGTTCTTCGATAACTCTTTTGCTGAAAAAATTATACCTAACTCTCCTATCTCAGTATTTTCCCCAATTTTCAATGAATATTCAAAAGAATTTACAAGTTTATTATTCTTTTTATTTCGAAAACAAATTGTGTTATAGTCCTTTAATACATTCACTTCATTGGGTAAGTCTAAACAGCTACCAGCCTGTCCACACTCCATAAGATCCATCAATTGGTCAATGTGTGTGACCCCAATATTTTTCAGGTTTCTATCCAGTTGTAATATGGCTTCTCTCAGCACACGTTTTTGCACTGCAACATGATTTTCTTGCAAGGCTCTAATATCTACGTTTACTTCATCTCCTTCTTTCACTGCAACCCTTTTAAATATCTCTTTACTTATCGAGAGCATAAAATCCGTATCCTCCCGCATCAATCTGGCAGTTCGAGACAAAGTTTCCTTAATTCCTGGATTAAAGTGTTTTTCTATGTATGGAATTAATTCTAGTCGAATCCGATTTCTGGTATAAATCGGCTGAAGATTCGTTTGATCCATTACTGGATTCAATTGATATCGCTGACAGTAGTCTTCAATTTCCTGACGACTACTATTCAAAAGGGGTCTTATAATATGTTCTCCTCGCTTGTAGTTCATTGCACCGAGGCCTTCCACGCCTGCGCCCCGCATCAATCGCATTAAAACCGTTTCTGCCTGGTCATCTAGATTTTGTGCTACTGCAATGCGGTGTGCCTGATTCTCTGAAAGCACCTGCTCAAACAACTGATATCTCCGTTCCCTTCCTCCCTCTTCAAAACTGATCCCTTTCTTTTTACTATATGCCTCTATATTTTCACTAAAGAGGTAGCAGGGAATTTCTAGTTCTTTGCAAAGGGCATCCACATAGGTCGCATCTTTTTCTGCTTCTTCCCCACGAAACTGATGGTTCAGATGAACAGCATAAAGCTGTAGTTGAAACACCTCACGAATTCTCCAAAACAGATGAAGCATCGATGTAGAGTCAGGACCACCGGATATACCCAGTACAATACCCTGCCCTTTTTCAATCAGTTGATTTTTGTCTATGGTTTCCAAAAACTTCTCCAACATAACATTACTCCTATTTTTTTATTAATCTTCCTAATTATTTCTATTGGAGTCAAAGAAAACCCTTTAAATCACGAAAATTTCCAAAAGAAAACCATAAGATAAAAAGAAAAAATAGGATGCTCCCTCCAAAAACAAGGTTGATCTTTAGATCTTTTATAGAAATTTTTCGTTTGCAATCGGAAGTCAAGTTTTGATCATATATTTTTTTTAACTGCTTTAAATATCGCTCCATAGATATTCTTTTTTGACAAAATCCCTTTTCCATTAATTGTACCAAAGACCGCGGTACGTCTCTCTGAATCAATGCTTCCGCAACCTTTTCTATTCTATTGTTCATGCTAGGCATTTTTTCTCCTAGTAGAAGAAATGCTAGGAGCATATTGAGACTAAAGAGGTCATATCCTTCCTCTGCTCTTCGAAGACCCATGTTCCAGCTGGCTCTATCATAAAGAGGCGTAAATTCCTTTATTCCTTTCCCTAAGGCAGTTACGCCCCCTAAATCAATTATCCTAATAAACCCTCTAGCTTCGTCGATCATTAGATTTTCAAGTTTTAAATCTCCAAACACATATCCTTTTTGATGAAATTGACGAAAGACATTTCCAATGATTAAAATGATTCCTATAGCGGTCTGTTGGGAAATTACTCTACATCTTATATATTCTTTCAAATCACAGCCTTGTATGTATTCCATTAAAAAAAAATGTGCTTTTTCGCCATCATTTTCCCAATCATCTAGATCTCCCACATAGGGTGTAATTTTTAATTCTAGAAAATACTGAAGTTTTTCATATTCTTTTGTAATGCTCTGTATGTCGCAACTGATTTTCAAGGCTGCAATATTACCGCTCTCCAGTTCTTGAACCTGATAAACCTTTCCAATACCCCCTTCTCCCAGCTCCGACAGTATTTTATAATGCTTGTGGTTCCATTTTCCCACAAGAATACTCCCCACCTTCAAATTCCGTTTCCACATAATTCTTCCCCCAATGGTCCTACTTCTTTGTAAAGAAAAACGGCCTACTTTAGCCGTTTTTATACCATACTCTCTTTCAACAAGGGTGCCTGCTTCCATTCACATTCTGAAATATCGCGTGTTTGCTCCCCTTGAATGAGTTCTAGTGCTTTTTCAATGGCAGGAGCTGTAGGTGTTGTTCCTCCAGCTTTTAGTGCAAGAACGCTTCTCTTAATTTGATCCAGGTCCTCTGTAAATCCATGAATGATCTTACAATAATCTCCAGCCTCTCCCGGATAGGCAATCACTGCGATTTCACTTTTTCCGCCTCTTCCCTTCAAGGAATTCATCAGCTCTATAATACTTTGGCGTGCAGTTCCAATTTTTTGTCCCATACTTCCACTGCAGTCCATTACAATACAACACCTCAATCCGGCATTTTCACCTAGCTGATCCATGTATTCTACGATCTTATTTCTCGATCGAGGTGGAATTTCATCCAATTCAGTTCCAATTATCTCTTTTAGCTGTTTTCCCACAATGGTCTCAATGGTTTTATTCATACTTTTTTGCGTTACCATATGCATTGTATGACCCAAATCTTGAATCATGGTAATCTCAGATACACCTTTTCCCGCTTGCGCAATATCTTCCACCTCTTGGAGAAAGCGATCATCCATCTCCTTGGATGCCATAATCCCGATGACATTTACTGAAATCCCTTCCCTTGCTACTTGAACCGCAGCCGTCACTGGATTTCCGCCTATATTAGATTTTCCGTCTGTCACCACAATAATTTGTTTGATTTCTGCCTTTTTCATAGGTATCCCCCTATACACTTTTACTCTAATTATTGTCTCATTATCCAACTTCTATACCCCTATCCCTATCCTTGCTTGTCCAATACAATATATGCTGTACCCTAAAGAAAAATACCAGAAAAAGTTATAAGAATAGAGCCCTTAAACAGGCTCTATTTGGATTCCCATACTTTTGATATCAGTACCGTCATATCATCCTCAATCCGATTACCATATTTACTGATTGCTAAATTCAGAAGTTCATCGGCAATAAACTGAGGATTTTTACTATCAAAAGCCCTAAGGGCTTCTATAATCCAATTCTCTTTTTCATGCATGTTTTTGTCTGCATCCAGCACACCATCAGACATCATCACAACAATATCTCCATTGTTCAATCTTTTGCCAAAGCTTTCAATATCCACATTATTCAAGATTCCTAC
>CALECF010000123.1 GCA_937948705.1 uncultured Anaerosolibacter sp.
AATTCTTCTGGCATTCTCAACCTTTTCTCCAACCAAATTTGGCATCAAAATAAGCTTAGTTTCTGGGCCTTGGCTCACTAGCACATTTACCGCAGAACCTTCTGGCGCATTTTTCCCAGCGTCAGGACTTTGACTGATGATAATTCCTATTGGCAAGCTATTGAATTCATACTTCACTGTTCCCTCTTTAAGTTTGGCATTTTCTAAGATAAATCCAATTTCATCAATATTTTTATTTAGGAGATTTGGTACCTCCGTTAGCTTTGCACCTTTGCTAACAATCAATCGAATAGGATATCCAGCTTTTACCTTTTCTCCTGCTTTTGGATCTTGAAACATGATTTGTCCTTCGTCATATTCTGAACTGTACTGCTCCTGATCCTGTTCCACCTTCAAGCCGAGATTTTCAAGATTTTGTTTCGCTTCCTCATATGACTTCCCAATCACATTAGGAACTTCCTTTTCTTTGGCGACAAAGAAATCCTTAAAAAAGAATACACTTCCGATAAATGCCAATGCCAACACAAAGGCAGTCGCCACTGCCCCCCACACAATAAGCTTATTATTGTGCTTCTTCTCTGGCTTTAAATTTGCATGAACCGATTTACTTTTTGGCAAGTCCTGATCTTTAATGACAGGTATCACTTGGGTAGGGCAATCATCATCATCATCAAACTTAACAAAATTACCCGTCGGCTGCTTTAACGCTTGATTTAAGTCCTCTAAGATTTCTTTTGTGTTGCCATAACGCTTCATCTGGTCTTTTTGTACAGACTTCATAATAATATCTTCTAGGGCTTTTGGAATATTCTCATTGACAAAGGTAGGTGGCATCACATCTTCATGTATATGTTTCAGTGCTATAGATATTGGACTTTCACCATCAAAGGGAAGCCTCCCCGTAGCCATTTCATACATTACAATACCTAAAGAATAAATATCAGATTTTTCATCCGTATATCCCCCCCTGGCTTGTTCAGGAGAAAAATAGTGAACAGACCCAATCACACTGCCCGTATTTGTTACGGTCGAAGACGTAACAGCCCTTGCAATACCAAAATCTGTGACCTTCACCCGCCCATCATCCGTAACCAAAATATTATGAGGTTTGATATCTCTATGAACAATATGATTGCTATGGGCGTGGTGTAGTGCTAAAGATATTTGTTTCGCAAAATTGATGGTCTCCTCAGGGTTCAAGGGCCCACGCTCTTTAATTATTTGCTTAAGTGTCTTTCCCTTTACATATTCCATTACAATATAATAAATATCATGATCATCCGTTCCCACATCGTAAATGTTGACTATATTCGGATGAGATAAGCTTGCAGCCGCTTGGGACTCCTGCTTAAACTTTCCAATAAACTCTTCATCACTTGTAAATTCAGATCGAAGTATTTTTACTGCTACGTATCTATTTAATAGCTGGCATTTGGCTTTATATACTAAGGCCATGCCTCCCCCACCTATTTTTTCTAAAATTTCATATCGATTTCCTAATATTCTACCTATCATGCTCTCACCTCGATTCCTTTTTGCTCATTATCCTTAATGCCGATTATAGTTATGTTATCATGTCCGCCTCTTTCATTGGCTAAAGCAACGAGATGTTCACAGCCTACTTGCATGCTTCTGCTATTCATGAGGCTCTCCTTAATCTCTACCGGATCAACTAAATTCGACAGTCCATCGGAGCACAGTACGATAATATCACCTTGTAATAACTCAATCGTATATACATCTACCAAAATATTTTCTTCCGTTCCAAGAGCTCTGGTGATAATATTCCGCTGAGGATGTGCTTTTGCTTCCTTTTCAGTAATGGTTCCATTTTTTAGCAACTCAGCTACCAAAGAATGATCTTGTGTTATCTGTGTAATTTCACCATCCCTTATCAGGTACGCGCGACTATCACCGATGTGACCAATAAACATTTTTGACTGAATAAGCGCCATGGTAATGGTAGTTCCCATCCCCTGGTATCTTTCTTCCTGAATCGATTCTTTAAATACCCTTGTATTTGCTTCAAATATTGCTTCTTCAATAATTTTACAAACTGATTCATCACTATTTTCTACCGCTTTGGGAATATGATTCTGGATAAAGCTTTTAACCGAGTCAATTGCTAAGCTGCTAGCAACTTCCCCTGCTTTATGTCCACCCATTCCATCGGCAACAATAAATAGATTCATTGTATCCTCAGACACAAAGTATGAATCTTCATTAATCTCCCGAATCAATCCTGTATGTGAAATCGCCCCTATATCCATTCAAACACCTCACAAATCTACATACATAGTAATATTATTTTTATATCCAAACCATATTATACCATAACTTCCCCCTTGAGGAATAGTGATTCCCTATGTCCGTTTTTGTAATTTGCAAATAAAAAATCCGTCCATATCATAAATATGGGGATAAATTTGCATATATTTCTCCGTTCCTCTCAATTCCATAGGAAGGAGGGGGTTCACATCCACCATATCAAAGTTCTGATTCCTTTCAAGAAACCGCTGCACGACTCCAATATTTTCGTCACTATTGATCGTACATGTACTGTAAACTAAGTACCCATTTTCCACAACATACTTGCTGGCGTTTTCTAGAATTTCTAGCTGCATGTCTGTAATTTTCTGGAGATCATCAGGTTTTTTAGTATATTTCATTTCCGGTTTTCTTCTAATAATTCCCAACCCAGAACATGGGGCATCCACCAGTACTCCATGGGCCTTCCCAATCATCGTTGTATCAATCTCTTTTGCATTATAGCATTGAGTTTTAATCACTGTAATGCCTAAACGTTCCGCAGTATTATCAATGAGCTTTAGTTTATGTTCATAAATGTCCCTTGCAAAAATAGTCCCTGTATTTTCCATCATCTGAGCTATATGGGTTGTTTTACCACCAGGCGCAGCACAAACATCTATTACGATATCCCCCGGCTTAGGATTTAGTACATGGGACACCAACATAGAGCTCTCATCTTGTATTTGAAAATATCCTTTTTGAAACGCTTCTAATTCTTCAAGGCTATACATGTTTTGAAACCGAATTGCTTCCTCCACATACTTACCCTCTGTCACCTCTATGTTATTCTCCTCAAAATGATTTATTAGCGCCTCTTTCTTGATCTTCAAAGTGTTCACACGGGCAGTCAAAGCGGGCTTTGCATTATTACCTTGGAGAAGTTTTTCAGTAAATTCGGCTCCGAATTCCGTAAGCCATTGTTCAACCAACCATTCAGGATGAGAATATGTAATGGATAAAAAAGTAACTGGGTTATCATTATATTTAGGAAATACTATGTTCTCTTTATTTCTTAGATAATTTCTTAGTATTCCGTTAACAAAACCAGCAGACTTCATATGCACTTTCTTTGTAAGCTTTACGCTCTCATCGACAGCTGCTGAAGATGGTATTTTGTCTAAATAAATAATCTGATACAATCCTAATCGAAGAATATTCATCACCAATGGGTGAATTTTATGTATTTTAATTTTAGAAAGCTGTCCAATGATGTAATCTAAGAATATTCTATTCTCAATGACCCCGTAAACCAACCCAGTGATAAACCGTTGATCACGGCCATCCAACACCTTCCCCCTTATGTGTCTATTTAGCGCAATATTGGAATACGCGCTATTTTTATCAATATCTACTAAAATATTTAGAGCAATTTTCCTAGCATTCATCCTTTTCCAATCTTCCTTTCTCTACATATGATGAAAGCACCCAATAGGGTGCATTCCTAATCTCTTCTACCTCTTAGAAGTACAAGCCTGACCAATTGAGCAACGGATACTGCCATGGCTGCAACATAGGTTAACGCAGCAGCATTTAGAACCTTTCTTGAAGGACTGATCTCATCGGTAGTTATAAATCCGTTTACTTCAAGCTGTTCCAAAGCTCTACTACTTGCATTAAACTCCACTGGCAACGTAATAATTTGAAATATTACAGCTGCTGAATAAAGTACAATGCCTACATCTATAAGCGCCATCATCTGTAAAGCAAATCCTGCAAATACAAGGAGCCATACAGTTTGGGCTCCAAAGCTGGCAATTGGAGCTAACATGTTTCTCAAGCTCAAAGGTGTATATCCTACCCCATGCTGAATGGCATGACCAGCTTCGTGGGCAGCTACGCTGATTGAAGCAATAGAATTTCCATTGTATACTTGTGGTGAGAGTCTTAATATTCGAGATCTTGGGTCATAATGATCTGATAAGAATCCCCCTACAGGTTCAATATGGACATCCCTTAAGCCATTCCGATCCAACACGCCCCTGGCTACCTGTACACCTGTATAACCCTTTACATTTGGAACTTTCAAATATTTATTAAACGTTCCTTTTACTCTCATCTGTGCGATTAATGTGAAAATGATTGCAGGGATCACTAGCAAATAACCTATACCATAGTTGTTCATAACTTTACTCCTCCTCGCCAATAAAATATCTTATCGTTTCCTCAATTTTATCAACCTTGACCCGGGTATTGACGCATGGTCCTTCTGGTCTATCATTCAACAACCCAATAACTGGGATTCCTTTTATATCTAAAATACCGCTGCTTAGATCCCTTTCACAGGCCACAGCAATGATAGCTTTTGGTTTCTGTTCCTTAATAATTTTCCTTGCAATGGTACCTCCTGTTGCAACAAAAATATTTACAGAATACTTTTCCTTGAGACCGATCAAAAAATCTATGTCACAAATACCACATCTTTTACAATTAAAAATGTTATTCGTAATTTTATGCTTACAATCACTTTTCTGAAGACAGTGAGGCAATAGGATGAGAATCTCTTCAGGCTTCACTCGAATGCTTTTCGATAAGATTAAACGGTTATTAATCTCTGAAAAAATCTTTTGAATATCATCTTTGTCCAATCCAAATAATTGGGTGACATACATCATCTTAGGATACATTGCTCCCATAGAATGCTGAACAAGCTTTCGACTAAATACGTTTAATCCATGACCATTTAGCAGCTTGAGAATATATATCCCATTCATGAGAATAAAGAGGCCCGCAAGGGACGCGGCTATCAGTATTATATTCAACACCAATTTATATAATACGAGATTACTGGTGTGGGCCAGATAGAAGGATAATATAGCAGTACCTAAAGATAATAGTACTAGTATTAAAATAATCGTTATGAACGCTGTATTTTTACGCTTATAGTGCTCCCTTAGCATATTATTCACCTAATATTCTATTTGCATGAATCGTGTGACCCCTGAGATATTCACCTACACCCATTCGCTTGCTATTGGAAAACTGCACCTCATCAATATTTAGGCATTGATCTCCAGTACACACAAGAATTCCTGTTCCATCTGCCTTTAAGATTTTTCCAGGGACATCTATACAGTCCTTCTCAACGACACTTGCCTTCCAAATTTTAAAAGTTTCACCCTCATAAGTAGTATAAGCCGTTGGCCATGGATTTACACCACGTATTAAGTTATAGATATCTTTCGCAGATTTAGACCAATTAATTCTACCTAGTTCTTTATCCATCAAGGGGGCATAGGAGCTTTCTTCATTGCACTGTTTCTCTCTAGGTGCACTACCTAAGGCAACAAGATCCAAAGTCTCTCTCAAGAGCAGCGCACCTTCCTTAGCCATTTCATCATGAAGCTCTCCTGCACTCTTATGAGAGATCTGAATTTCTTTCCTTATAATCATGTCCCCTGTGTCTAATCCTTCATCCATATACATGGTCGTTATACCTGTCTTGATTTCTCCATTGATGATCGACCAATTAATAGGGGCCGCGCCTCTATATTGAGGAAGTAGTGAAGCATGCACATTGATACAGCCATAAGCAGGTATATCTAAAATCGCCTTGGGCAGTATTTGCCCAAACGCCACAACAACAATGCAATCTGGAGAAAATTGCTTTATGATTTCTATAAAATCTAGATCTCTTACTTTTTCTGGTTGATAAACAGGGATATTATATTGAAGTGCCTTTTCCTTCACAGGTGGCGGCGCTAGCTTTTTCCCTCTACCCTTCGGTCGATCAGGCTGGGTTATGACAGCCTGTACTTGGTGCTGACGCTGAATAATCTCTTCAAGACAA
Organism: uncultured Anaerosolibacter sp.; assembly: GCA_937948705.1. The sequence continues at coordinate 6,098 of CALECF010000123.1, forward strand.
GGAACAGCGAAATCTGGTGTTCCCATAAAAATAATATTCATATGAACCTCCTATTTTAGCACTTTATCGGTAAAAAGTATTCCGTCCAAGTGATCAATTTCATGGCACAGGGCTCTTGCCAATAATTCTTCACCGAGGATTTCTATCGTTTTTCCATTGCGATCCAGGCCTCTAACTTTCACTCGATCCGGTCTTTTCACTTCGCCTGTGATACCAGGTATACTCAGGCATCCCTCTACATCAATCTGTTCACCAGTGGATTCAATAATCACGGGGTTGATAAGCTCAATTTCTCCCTCTCCCACGTCTATTACAATAATACGCTTTAATACGCCCACCTGTGGTGCCGCAAGACCAACCCCATCGGCGTCATACATTGTATCAATCATATCGTCTACCAGGGTAATGATTCTCTGATCTATTTTTTCAACTTCCCTCGATCTTTTCCGTAGGGTAGGATCCTCATCTTTTAAAATATTCCTAATTGCCATATTTCTCCTCCTTGTTATAGCATATTAAATGGATTAATATCTACACTAATATTCACATCATTTATATCATTATTTTGCAGTATATCTTTTCTTATAGTATTTATTATACCCCTTAAAGCCTTTTGGTCAACCACTTTACTCTTAATAATAATCTGCCATCTATATTTTTGATTTATACGTGCCAGTGCTGCAGGACTAGGTCCGAAAATCATTTCCTGCTCTGATAGGGCAACATCTCTTAATGCATACTTCAGTTGTATCCCATACTCATTTGCGATTTTAATGACGTCAGCCTCCTTTTCCCCTGTAATCATAATATTGATTAGCCTTGAAAAGGGTGGATAGCTGAAGGACTCACGCATAGAAATTTCTTGACGATAAAATGAAACAAAATCATGATTTTGGGAAGCTTCAATTGCAAAGTGCCCCGGCTCATAGGTTTGTACGATGACTCTACCTAAGCGGTCACCTCTACCTGCCCTTCCTGCCACCTGGGTAATAAGTTGAAATGTCCTTTCTGCAGCTCGAAACTCAGGTAAGTTTAGATTCATATCCGCAGCAATTACGCCCACCAAGGTCACATTAGGGAAATCTAATCCCTTTGTAATCATTTGCGTACCGATAATGATATCTACCTGTCCTTCCTTGATTTCACGAAAGATCTTTTCCATCGAGCCTTTTCGTGAGGTCGTATCTAGGTCTAATCTTGAAATTCTCGCATTTGGAAATAGTTCGCCTGTCATTTTCTCAATCTTTTCTGTGCCTGTCCCAAAATACTTAATATACTTACTACTACACTTGGGACAGATTTGTGGCGGATCTTGCTTATATCCACAGTAATGACAAGAAAGAAAATGATTATTTTTATGATATGTTAAAGAAATTTCACAGTGAGGACACTTGGCAACATAACCACAGCTTCTGCAAGAAATAAAAGTAGAATATCCTCTTCTATTCAAGAACAAGATCGTTTGTTCCCCAGTCTCCAAATTTTTCTTGATTTCTCTATGTAGGCTTTCGCTGAACACGCTTTTGTTTCCATTTTGCAACTCTACTCTCATGTCTATGATATGGATATTAGGCAGCCTATTGTTATTATATCTACTTTCCATAACCAATCTTTTATACATGCCGCTCTCTGTTTTGTAATAACTCTCAAGAGAAGGTGTGGCAGAGCCAAGAATTAAAACTGCATCATGTTGCCTACATCGAAATTCAGCCACTTCCACAGCATGATACTTCGGGCTTTGTTCTGACTTGTAGGTATGTTCATGCTCCTCATCTACAATAATGATACCGAGATTATCGAAAGGGGCAAATACTGCGGATCTGGCTCCAATAGCAATCTTAACCTCACCTCTTTTGATTCGATTCCATTCATCGTACCTTTCTCCCATAGAAAGCTTGCTATGCAGCACAGCTATTTGGTTGCCAAATCGACTTCTAAAGCGTTCAATCATTTGAGGGGTCAATGCAATTTCAGGCACTAAGACGATTGCTTCTCTAGATTGTTGGAGTACCTTTGCAATCAGCTGCATATACACTTCCGTTTTTCCGCTGCTTGTAATACCATGTATTAAAAAGGGCTGATATTGAGGATGAATCATGAAGGGTATTACTTCTTGAATGACTTGTTTCTGTTCGCCTGTCAGCTCAAACAGCCTTTCCCTCAAAATCCCTGATTGTCCAAAGGGATCTCTCTTCTTCTCGATGACTTCAATATCTATGAATCCTTTTGATTTCAAAGAGTCTATTAAGCCCATGCTTACACCAAAGTTTTTCCTTAACTCTGACCACTTTGCAGCTCCATTTTCCACAAGATAATTTAATATTTGTTTCTGCTTTATGGCATTCCTCTTAAGCTTTTCTATCTCTCCTAAAGCATTCTTATCTTCAGTAATTCGAATAATCTTCTCCGTAAGAGTATTTACTTCATTTCTAAAGTAATTTTCTATGATGATGACATCATTATTTTCTAAGCTCCTTATCGCGCTTGAGGGGTCAAAGGAAAGCATCTGCTTTAAGGATGACTCCGTAATGCTCCTGTGGGTGCTCAACACTTCTACGATTGCACGTTGCTTGTCAGACATCTTCGTGCCCATCTGTTGCCCAATATCATAATCGTTGTTCAAACGTATTTTCCTATCTGATTTATAGGAGATACCTGTAGGTATCACACACTGTACCGCATCGATATATGTACATAAGTATTCCTCTCGCATCCATTTACATAATTCTATAAGCTTTTTAGAAATTAGGCTTTCCTCATCTACTATTTTTTGTACATACTTTACCTTGAAAGTGGGTGTGTCCATATCTGCATGATCATCGACTACATATCCCTCAATAAGCCTGTTTCCTTTCCCAAAAGGAACCATCACTCTTGTGCCAATGGATATCCGTTCCGCCAAGCCATCTGGTACGCCATAGGTATAGGTTGTGTTTGCATGACTACTTTTGTTATTGATTACAATTTCTACGTAGCTTATCTTTTCCATGAATCTTCTCCCCCAACTACCAATTGCTTAATGCTATTATAACAGAATTCTTTCTTACACAAAACAAAAGGAGTAGATCTACCTACTCCTTACTCCGTAATTTTTTAATTTTACTAAGAATGGCATCTGCCAGGTCTATCTTGGACATCAAGTCATAATGCTCCTGATTACCCATTCGATCGATAATCGTTACGATGTTGGTGTCCGACTTAAAGCCAGCCCCTTCCTTTGTCAAATCATTGGCCACAATAAAGTCCAGTTGTTTTGCATCTACCTTGCGTTTCGCGTTGGAAATGAGATCTTGGGTTTCTGCTGCAAACCCTATTAGGATCTGTCCACTTTTCTTTCTTTGACCTAATTCCTTCAAGATATCTGGGTTTCTCGTCAGCTCTATGGCCCAGTCCCCATCACCTTTCTTAATCTTGTTCTCAGCAACAGCTTTCGGTCTATAGTCTGCCACCGCAGCAGATTTAATAAATACATCGGCCCAATCCAACTGACTCATCACTGCATCATACATCTCATGGGTCGTGTTAATATCTATTCTCCTTACACCAGCAGGCGTTGGAAGATTTGTAGGTCCAGATATGAGGATGACTTCCGCCCCTCGACGGGCAGCCCTCTCTGCAATGGCATATCCCATTTTTCCAGTAGAATGATTGGTGATGTACCGAACAGGATCTATGGATTCTCTGGTTGGTCCGGCTGTTACCACGAATCTTATACCCTTTAAATCATGGGACATATTCAGAGTTGCTAACACTTCTTCGACAATTGTCTCAGGATCAGCCAGCTTCCCTTTTCCATAATCTCCACAAGCCAATCGTCCCGATATAGGCTCAATAAAACGATACCCTCGCCCTTCTAATTTTCGGATATTATCCTGCACGATAGGATTCTCGTACATATTCGTATTCATTGCGGGCGCAATAAGCACAGGGGCTTTTGTTGCCATGACAGTTGTCGTAAGCATATCATCGGCGATGCCGTTGGCCATCTTACCAATGATATTGGCCGTTGCCGGTGCAATTAAAAACAAGTCCGCCTTCTGAGCAAGAGAAATATGCTCTACATCCCATGTTCTTGGTTCATCGAACATATCTGTCACTACATAATTCTGGGACAAAGATTGGAAGGTCATTGGCTGAACAAACTCTTGGGCTGATTTCGTCATAATAACATTTACATTGATACAATGCTTTCGTAATCGGCTAACAACATCCGCAGCTTTATAAACAGCAATACCGCCCGTTACACCTAGTACAATATTTTTATCTTTAAGCATTTTGCACCTCTTTATTTTTCTAATTCAGGTCTTATGAAGTCAATCTTATCATTGGCAATTTCATGGGTAGCGACTGTCACTGGCTTCATAAGTTGCCCCTTTGTCAATTTTTCGCCAGCATCAATGATTTCCCTAGCTCTTTTTGAAGCTACTACTACCAAGGTATATCGACTATCTACCTTTTCTAATAAGTGATTAATTGATGGATCTAACATTATATCTCCTCCTTAAATTTCGCTATAAATGAATCAATATCTTCTGTGACCCTACACTTTTCAGCCTTAATGATAGCTTTTACCTTTTCAACAGCCGTGTCTACATCATCATTAATGACACAGTAGTCATATTTTTTCGCATAGCTTATTTCTTCGTATGCGCTTGTGAAGCGCTGCTCAATAGCAGCCTCAGTTTCTGTTCCCCTGGTAATAATTCTCTGTTTAAGTTCTTTCATAGATGGAGGCAAAATAAATATGAATACCCCGTGGGGGTATTTATCCTTAATTTGAAGGGCTCCTTGAATATCAATCTCTAATAAAACACTTTTTCCCTGCTGGTTTTTTTCATGTACATATTTTTTAGGTGTGCCATAATAATTTCCGTAAACATTAGCATACTCTAAAAATTCGTCCTTGACAATAAGATCTTCAAATTCATCCTTACTTAGAAAATAATAGTTTTTCCCTTCGACCTCACCTACTCTAGGTCCCCTGGTGGTAGCGGACACAGAAAGCATCACTTCCGGCTCGACCCGTAATAACTGTTTACATATTGTGCCCTTTCCTGCCCCTGATGGGCCTGAAACAACAATCAGTAATCCTTTGTTCATCATAGATTCTCCTTCTACTACTCATTCTTCAAACAGTTTTCTGAGATTTCCTTTCCCACATCATCCTTTGCCGTCAATCGATGGGCAACAGTTTCTGGCTGGACTGCAGATAAAATAATATGATCACTGTCAGTAATAATCACTGCACGGGTTCTTCTTCCGTAGGTTGCATCAATTAACATACCGCGATCCCTTGCTTCTTGAATAATTCTTTTTATCGGCGCTGATTCTGGACTTACGATTGCCACCAAACGATTGGCAGACACAATATTTCCAAATCCTATATTAATTAACTTTATGCTCATCTTCTACCCCCTACTCAATGTTTTGAACCTGTTCTCTAATCTTTTCAAGCTCGCTCTTTATCTCAACTACATAATTAACGATTTCTAAATTGCTTGATTTTGAGCCGATTGTATTGATTTCCCGATTCATCTCCTGGATTAAAAAATCCAGTTTTCGACCTATCGGTTGATGCTCTTTAAGAGACTTCTTCAGCTGCTCAAAATGGCTGTAAAGCCGAACAATCTCTTCTGCAATGCTGCTTTTATCTGCAAATATAGCGATCTCCATACTTAGACGGCCATCATCGATTTGTATGGTATCTTCTAACATCTCATTGATTCGATCCCTTAGCTTATTTTTATACTCTTGAATAATCTCAGGATTCTTCTTTTCAATGGTTCTCATAATATTCCCTATGTAATCACATCTACCTACTATGTCCTCTGCCAGTTTTTCTCCCTCAGCAAGTCGCATCTCCATCAGCATTTCTATGGCTTTGGTAACTGCACTTTTTAAACACTGCCAAATTTCATCCTCATCTTCTTCCCTAGACTCAATAATAAACACATCTGGAAATTTGGACAATATAGAAACAGATATATCGTCTTTTACATCAAAACTCTCTCTAATTTCATGCAGACACTGATAGTATTGATTCGCTAAGGAGCGATTTAAGGATATCTTTGCATCTCCCTCGCCCAGACTTTCTAAGGATATATAAATCTCAACTCTGCCTCTTTTCACTACGTTTTTAATCATGTCTTTAATTTTTTCTTCTAAATAGGTTAAACGCTTTGGCATTCGTACAACAATATCATTATATCGATGATTAACGGATTTGATCTCTACAGTAAATTGTCTTCCTGCATCTTGTGCTTCACCTCTTCCAAATCCGGTCATACTCTTAATCATTCTTATTCATCCTTCCATTATATATTTAAACTGAACATCCCATTCAATCATTTCGGAATCTTTTCCTGAAAATAGTATATCATAGCTTATAATTATATCATTTTTATTAACAAAAAATAAGATATATAAACTATTTTGCAATTAATATTTTTATCAATACATTTTTTATATAACTTCGAGATGAATCTTTAGGATACTTTTAATTATTTAGAAATAGTGTTATACTCTACAAATGAAAACACAATAGTTTGGAGGAATTATTATGCCACTGGATGGACTGGTCGTTTCGGCAATCGTTGAAGAACTAAATCACAAAATATGCCACGGAAAAATCGAGAAGGTATATCAGCCTGAGGATGACGAAATAAATCTACTTATTCGCTGTATGGGAAAAAACTACCGATTGATTGCATCGGCAAGTAGTCACAACCCAAGAGTTCATATTACCACGATCAACAAACAAAACCCCGCTTCCCCCCCTATGTTCTGTATGCTTATGCGAAAGCACTTGCAGGGAGGCAAGATTATAGCCATCGAGCAAAAGGATTTTGAAAGAATTATTACCATTGATATAGAAAACTATGACGAATTAGGTTCTTTAACCATTAAGCAGTTAATGATTGAAATCATGGGGAAACATAGCAATATTATCCTACTTGATAAAGCTCAAAATAAAATTTTAGATAGTGTCAAACGTATCTCCGGTGATCTCAATCGGTATAGGGAAATTCTTCCTGGGAAAGCCTATATTAGTCCTCCCGATCAAGGAAAAATAAATCCCCTATTATTGGATAAGGATGGTTTCATTACCCTACTTCAGGATCATACCCTGGGTACAGCCTTATACAAAGCCCTATATACATCCTTACAGGGTATCAGCCCCATAACAGCCATGGAGATCTGTAGGAGAGCTGAAATAGATGAGGATATGGCGCTGGTCAATATGGCATCAGATACCTATGATGCCCTTTGGTATGCATTTGACCAAATCATGCAATATATTAAGCACAAAAATTATAGTCCTAATATGATTAGAGCGAAAGTGGACCATCATGTTATAGATTTTTCTTCAATCTTACTGAAGCACTACCAACATCTATATGATGTACTAGCCTTTGACTCCATTAGTCATGTCCTCGAAGAATATTATTTCCATAGGGATTTACAAGAGAGGCTCAAGCAAAAATCTGTGGACCTTAGAAAATTTATACAACAGTCCTTAGATAAGCTCTATAAGAAGCTTCAGAATTTAAGAGAAGACCTAATGAATGCTGAAAAATCAGAAGACTATCGAATTTTTGGTGAATTACTCACGGCAAATCTTCACTTCATTAAAAAAGGTGCTACAGAGGCAGAGATCGTGAACTATTACGATGAACAAGGGAATACCATTCTTATACCATTAGATTCTCACCTCTCTCCATCTCAAAATGCACAACGCTATTTTAAGCGATATGGAAAATCTAAGACAGCTGTAAAAAAAATTCACGTTCAACTGCAAGAAGCCCAAAGCGAAATAGAGTATTTTGAGAATATAATAGTGTATATAGAAAATGCCACAGACATACAAGACCTTGAAGATGTCAGAAGTGAGCTTATTGATGAAGGCTATTTGAAAAAACGCAAGGAAAAAACTCAAAAAAACAAAGGCCGCAGCAAGCCTTTATCCTTTATATCTTCTGATGGCTTCGAAGTTCTTGTAGGTAAAAATAATAAACAGAATGATGAATTAACGCTGAAGATCGCATCAAAAAAAGACCTATGGTTTCATACCAAAGATATACCAGGATCTCATGTAATTGTAATTAGTAGAAATATTGAAGTTCCCGAAAAGACAATTCTCGAAGCAGCTACCTTAGCTGCGTTTCATAGTAAGGGTAAACTATCTCAAAACGTACCGGTTGATTATACAGAGGTTAGAAACGTTAAAAAGCCGAGCGGTGCTAAACCTGGCATGGTTATTTATGAAAGTCATAGAACCATCTACGTAACGCCTGGAAACGATATGATTGAACAGCTAGAAAAAAACAGGGCTGAGTCTAATTAGACTCAGCCCTGTTTTTTATAGTCAGTAGATCTTTACTTTTGTGTTGGAAGCAATTTGTTAGATACTATTCCAACAATAGCTGCCAAACTGAGACCCGTTAACTGAATACCTTCAGTGATTTTAATCCCTGCTGGTACATCTGTAACCACTGTTGTTCCGATACCTAACACCAAAATTAATGATGCTATGATCAGATTTCGATTGTCTGTAAAGTCTACGCTTCCCTCTGCTACTGTTCTCATCCCGATACTAGCAATCATACCGAATAGAATTAAGCTAATTCCGCCCATTACTGCGGTAGGTATCGTTTGAATCATCGCACCAAACTTTCCAATGAAACTTAGTACAATTGCAATACAAGCTGCGATTCTCAATATAGATGGGTCATATACCTTTGTTACTGCCAATACACCCGTATTTTCTCCATAGGTCGTATTTGCTGGTCCGCCAATCATTCCAGCGAACAGTGTAGCTAGGCCATCTCCCAATAATGTTCTGTGTAAACCAGGATCCTTGAAAAAGTCTTTGCCAACAACAGCACCGTTCGTCGTAATATCCCCTACATGCTCCATAAATACTACAGCTACAATTGGTGCGATGACTGCAATCGCTCCTAGACTAAATTTTGGTAAGGTTATTTGTGGTACTTGAATAATAGATGCCTGTTGTATTGTACTCATATCTACCAAACCAAGGAAACTTGCTACGATATATCCTACAATTACACCAGAGAGTATCGGAAGCAGTTTGAAAAATCCTTTGGAAAAGATAGACACGGCCATTACGGTTAGAACTACGATAATTGCCACGCCCCAATGGCTTGACGCCATTCGGATAGCCACTGGACTTAAATTTAAGCCGATGACTATAATCATTGGGCCTGTTACGACTGGAGGTAAAAAACTCTTAATCCTTTCAACACCAAATATTTTGACGATGGCTGAGAGCATCATATATAACAACCCTGCAACAACGATGCCGCCCTGGGCATATTCAAGACCTCCATAGGCCTTATTTACTAACTGAATAACAGGAATAAATGCAAAGCTTGAACCTAAGAATACTGGTACTTTCCCTTTTGTTGTATAGTGAAAGATCAAGGTGCCGCAGCCTGCTGATAAAAGGGCTACCGCTGGATTTAAACCTGTCAAAAGTGGAACCAATACTGTAGCACCAAACATAGCCAATACATGTTGAAGACCTAAAATCAATTTCTTTTCGAGACGTACACCTTCAAATTCATTGCTCTTTGAATTAATCTTTACCACTGTTTCTGCCATAAAAATACCTCCTTGAATTTAGATTTAAGGAGGGAGATATGCTTCCATGATCTCCCTTTTCAGCCTCGCTGGACCGATTTAAAAGGTTAAAGGGTCTAAAATTCACTTCTTACCTTTCATTTATGGTAACATCATTGATGTTATCAATCTCCTCAAAATGTACTGAAACTACTTCATCTTTTGATGTTGGCACATTCTTCCCAACAAAATCAGCTCGAATAGGTAACTCTCTGTGTCCCCTATCAATTAATACTGCCAACTGTATAGATCTTGGTCTTCCAATGTCCATGATTGCATCCATGGCAGCCCGTACCGTACGACCAGTAAATAACACATCGTCCACAAGCACAACTACCTTGTCATTTATACTCACCTGAATATCTGTACTATTGAGTACAGGGTTTTCGCCTATTTTACTTAAATCATCTCTATATAGTGTTATATCTAATACACCCATGCTTACCTTTGCTTTTTCAATTGATTCAATCTTGTCGCTTAACCTCTTAGCGAAGGGCACACCTCTTGTTTTTATTCCTACCAAAACAACATCTTCAATACCTTTATTTCTTTCGATAACCTCATGAGCTATTCTAGTTGATGCCCTTTGTATTGCTTGTTCATCCATAATTTGAGCTTTAAATTTCATATAACCACCCCATATACAAATTTGACTCTGTCAATTTGTTTCCCTAGGAAACCCTCGGCTTTCTTCGAAGGCTAGCTATTATCTAGTCGCAAATTTTCTAAACATACAAAAAACTTCTTACCTAAAGGCAAGAAGTCATCTACATGAATTAATTACACATTCACAAGCTCATCGTAGAATCCTTATTGCCTCACGGGGCAAATTTAAAGGTATTTATTTCTATACTAGATTAGCATATTATTTTACCTTTGTCTACATAAATTCTCTATTTTTTTAATTATTTCATTAAAACGATCCGGAATTTCTGCATGAAATTCCATGTATTCACCTGTAGAAGGATGTATAAACCCAATGGTTTGAGCATGTAATGCCTGCCCCTCCGTATAAAACTTTTCCTTTTTTTGTCCATATATTGGATCCCCCACAAGAGGGTGATGTATATATGACATGTGTACACGAATTTGATGGGTTCTACCGGTTTCCAGCCTCGCTTCTATGAAAGAATAATCCCCATACCTCTCTAGAACACGAAAATGGGTAACCGCATTCCGTCCATTCCGATCTACCACAGCCATTTTCATTCGATCTATGGGATGTCTTCCTATGGGTGCATTGATCGTTCCATGCTCTTCTCTAATATTGCCATGAACCAAAGCAATATATACCCTATTGACCGAATGCTCCTTTAATTGTTCTGCTAGACTTCGATGGGCTTTATCATTCTTGGCCACCATAAGGAGCCCACTGGTATCCTTATCAATCCGATGGACAATACCCGGTCGAATGACGCCATTAATAGACGATAGATTTTTACACTGATAAAGCAATGCATTTACCAATGTTCCATGATAATTCCCTGGCGCTGGATGGACGACCATGCCCTGGGGCTTATTCACGATGACAATATCCTCATCTTCATATACGATATCTACAGGGATATCTTCTGGTTCAATCTTAAGCAGCTCAGGATCAGGGATTTCTATTTCAATTTCATCATTTTCTGAAACTTTATATTTCTTAACGATTTCTTTACTGCCATTAATCTGAATGTTACCCTGCCCTATAAGTTTCTGTATAAAGCTTCGAGACAGATGGGCAAGTTGATTAGAAATGTAGACATCCAAACGCTGTCCCTCATCCATATCCTCAACAATAAATTTTTGTAATTCCAAATGCGTTCTTCCTTTCTAACTCTTTTGGGGCCTATCAATAACCAGTAGGTAATAGCTTAATAAAGCTGCCCCACAAACAATTGCCATATCAGCGATATTAAATACAGGCCATATCCTAAAATCAAAGAAATCCCTTACATAGCCAAATTGAATCCTATCAATCAGATTTCCAATTGCGCCTGCAATAATTAGTGTTAAACTATACTTCATAGCTGGATGGACCTTTGGCTGAGTGCGCAGGAAAAAGAAAGTGCCTATAACAACTGCAGTTGTAATCACTATGAAGAAAATCTTCTGGTTCCTTAAAATACCGAAAGCTGCTCCATAATTATGTACATAAGTAATATAAAAAATATTTCCGATAACAGGAATGGACTCATTTTCTAACAAATTAACTTGAACATAATACTTGGAAATTTGATCTAGCATAATAAGAAAAATAATTAGTATATAATTCATCCCATCCCCCCTTTCATGAATCTATTAGATTATACCATAATTTACGGGAGATGGCATAAAATATACTGGAAGAGATAGTAAAAGTGAAGCAGAGCTCCACTTTTTAAATTTCCCCATCATTATCTTGAATAATTTTTTTACACCTTTCTTCATTTCCATCTTCAACAGTAACAGATACAAGAATATTAGCGTCTGCAACTTCACTAAAGCGCCCAAAGCCACTTACATTGGGATCTGCAGCATATGCTGATCTTAGTTCCATGGGTATTGCTCCTTCTTCAGGCTTTAAAACTAAGCTTGATAAACTTCCCTCACTGCTGCCAATTACATTGTGCATGTGATGGTCTGCATTTTTAGGAAATCGATCTATTATATCCATCTTTACATTCTTAAAACCTTGATTCCTAAGATCATTCTGCGCTCTTTGAGCTCCATAGATAGATTTAAAATAGCCTGTTATTGTAATCATCTCTTCACCCTATTTCTTTTTTCTTTGGTCATATGGAATGTCTTTTCTTTCTTCATCCTCAAGCTGACCTTTATAGTAATCTTCAGAAATCTGTTCTACTTCCTCTACAATTCCTGGTTCTTCCTCTGTAAATCCTGGCTCATCGTCATCAAAATAACCCTGCTGATCCCCTCCATTAAAAGATGGATCTTGCTGTATCTGATTATACCGGGCAACTGCTTGCCATGCATCTTCCCCATCAAATCCATTATAGCTGTCATCATTATCCTTAAAACTTCTTCCATAGGGTGGGTATAACACACCTTCCTCTGCAGGGCGGGTATCCACTTCACTATGAATAGATAATCCGCCATTTTCACAGTCCATACATTGTACCGCGGTAGGTAAAATTTCAAGTCTTTCTTCGGCAATGTCTTTCCCGCAGGTAATACAACTCCCATAGGTACCATCCTCAATTTTACTCAATACATTATCCACCTCTTGTAGGTGCAACTCTTCGTTATTTTTCAGGTTAAAATTCATTTCCATTTGAAACAATTCAGTCCCTATATCTGCGGGGTGATTATCATATACTGATAATTCACCAAAATAATCTTGAAAGCTACCATGGGGTTCATTCTCATCCATGCGCTCCAGGGTGCGCTGGGCAGCCTCTCGCTCTTGCAACAACAACCCCTTAAAATGTTCCATCTTTTGCTTATCCAAATTTAAACCTCCCTATCTATAGTTTTCGATAACGTCGAGCAAATCAGCAATATGTTGACCGATCCATGGAAGATTTACAGTCTGTTTTAAGAAGTAAAACAAAATCGCAGCCAATACGGTAAGTCCGATGGCCGTTCCAAGCCCTCTTGCTAAACCACCGATAAAGTTAGTATATAATAATTTCTTAGGATTATTCATGAGTTCCACGTATTCCGCCAATTTCACTTTTTCCAAGTCAAGGGCTATTTTTTCAAGCCGCTCTTCTATCTTTGCCATCTTTTTTTCATCCATGATTATACCCCCCACATCGTACTCTGCTAACATAAACATATAGTGATTGCTACTCTTGAATAACTATATACATAGTCTTTCCAAGGATACCTTTTATATAAATATATCCCATAGAGATTTAATTAAGCACTCGACTTCTGCTCAATGACAAAAAAAATAGAGCTATGGTAGCAGCTCTATTTAAAACAGTCTAAACTTATAATGTATTTAAGCATTTGCGTATTGTAAGAAGATCCTTGGTTAATCTTTCAAACTTTTGAAAATTCAAGGATTGTGACCCATCAGATAAAGCATCACAAGGACTAGGGTGCACCTCAATCATAAGTCCATGGGCACCAATGGCGACAGCAGCCCTTGATGCAGATGCTACCAATTCATCTCTACCTGTTCCATGACTGGGATCCACAATGATTGGGAAACGACTTAGTTGTTTAATAATAGGTACCGCCATAAGATCTAGCGTGTTTCTTGTATAGTCTTCGAAAGTTCGAATGCCTCTTTCACATAAAATAACATCCTCATTCCCTTCAAAAACAATATACTCCGCAGCAGATAACCATTCTTCAATAGTGGCAGCCATACCACGCTTCAACATCACTGGCTTACGCCCTTTCCCTACTTCACGTAACAAGCTATAATTTTGCATATTTCTAGATCCTATTTGGAAAATATCAACATATTTATCTAATATTTCAACATCTCGAGGGTCCATTACCTCAGAAATAACAGGCATATTGTTCTCTCGTCCAGCATGATAAAGGTATTTTAGTCCCTCTTCACCTAAGCCTTGAAAGGAATATGGTGATGTTCTAGGTTTAAACGCTCCACCACGTAATATTTGAGCACCTGCCGTTTTTACTGCCTTTGCAGTTTCAATAAGTTGCTGTTCACTCTCTATGGCACAAGGACCTGCAATAATGACAAGCTCGGCTCCACCAATTTCTATATTTCCTACCTTGATAATTTTTTTTCCTTTTTGTTCGTTTTCTGCCAATTTCATAGCCATCATTCCTTAAATTATATATGTTTTAACATCCCTGCTACAATTTCACTAGAGTTTTTGGCTGCTTCATGAACAAACTCATTAAAATTATGGTGAGCAGTACCATCCGCTTTGTCAGACATTGCCCTAATAATGACAAAAGGAACTTTATTCAAATAACAGGCATGCCCTATGGCCGCGCCTTCCATTTCCGTGCAATATCCTTGAAATTCATTCAGTAGTAATTCCTTTCTTTCAGGACATGCTACAAATATATCCCCAGAGAGAATACGACCCGTTAGAATTTTATGAGACCGTTTTTCATTTTCACTGACATTCTTCGCTATTTCTATTAGTTTCGCATCAGATTTAAATATATATTCGTCCATCCTAGGAATCTGTCCCAGCTTGTATCCAAATCCAGTGACATCAAAATCATGCTCCAGCACATCGGTAGAAATAACTAAATCGCCTACCTCCAACTCATCCTTTAACGCGCCTGCTACCCCTGTATTTATAATCCCAGATACCTGATAGTTACTAATCAATACCTGAGTACAAATTGCTGCATTTACCTTTCCGATTCCACATCTTACAATCACGACATTCTTATCTTCTAATCTACCGCAGTAAAAAGTCATACCCGCAATGTCCTCAGATGTCTCAAGCTTCATTTTTTCCTTTAGCAAATGAACTTCTTCATCCATTGCTCCAATGATTCCTATCCTATCCATATGTTCTACGCCTCCTAACCTATTTCATAATTTATTATACCCTTATCCCAAATTGTGTCAAGGTAATTATTGTATTCTAATAAATGAATGTTAAAATCCCCATCCTTGGATAGGACGAGGATTCTACTGTATTATTACTATTTGTTTATCCAAGACTTCTACAATGTTCTATTCCTCTATATCTTCTACAATTTCTTTACAACTTATACTTACAGCCTCTAGCTGGGACTCAAGTAAAGTCCTAAACCTGGTTTTAAATATATGCATTTGCTTCTTTACTTCCTCATATTCTCTTTTAATTTTTACTACATCCTTATTAGATTCCTCAATAATTGCCATACCTTTATTTTCTGCCTCTCGAATGATTAACTCTGCCTTTTTATGGGCATTAGATGAAACCTCTTCAGCCGTGGTCTGTGCCACTATCAAAGTGTTATTCAGCGTTCTTTCTAGATTGGCATACTTATCGATTTGCTCTTGTAAAAGCGCAATCTTATCCTTCAACTCAATATTATCTTTATAAAGCTTTTCATAGTCAATCATTATTTTATCCAGGAATTCATCTACTTCGGTTTCCTTGTATCCTCTCATTACCTTCTTAAACTCTTTGTTTTGAATTTCCAATGGTGTAATCATCTAATTCCCTCCCTTAGATCATCCGCTTTATGGTTACCTTGTATCGATCTTTTTTAGTTTTATTCCCTACCGCCAGTAGCATGATTCTACCTTTCCCTTTAAAGGAAACTACATCGCCTTCATGAAGAAGATGGGCAGGATTATTGATAGGTTTCCAATTTACCTTGACCCTTTCATTCCCTATCAACTTTGATAAAGAACTCCTTGATTCACCAAAACCTATACCCACCAAGGCATCGAGTCTTAAGGATTGTACTGTGGTCTCTATTAACTTATAATTTTCCTCTGGAATTTTAATATCATCGAAGCCCACTACATTTGTTTCAACTTTATAGTGGGATATCTTTTCTAAATTTCCATTTATAAAATCACATATCTCTTTAAATGCGACGATATATGCACAGTTTTTGCAAATAATAATATCGCCAATTTTTTCTCTTTTGATTCCTAAACCCAGTACCGCCCCAAGGATATCCCGATGACTTAAGTTGTTTTTATCAAAATCACCTTTAATTTGAAGGAATTCTAAAGGACTTTCAACTTCTTCTTTTTCCATGTAATCTGGAAACAGAACGATGATTTGTCTCTCAGGTTGATTAAATCCACCTGTGACAAAATACTTCAATTCTCCAAGCTTATTCAATATTGGCTTGCACAATGAGATTTGGTATGGATCACAAAAATCAGTATTTCGTGGAATATAGTTCTTTAATACGACTTCCGCTCGATCCAATACCCTAGAAATAAAAATTTTATCATCGAAATTACGGATGTGTCGTGTAAGTACTTCTTTATCAATCAAGGGCTCTCCTTTTCTATATAAGACTTAAGATGATGGACTTAATGAACATAAGTCCCCATATAGCAGCCAAAGGCGAAAAATCAATATGTCTGCCACCAAGACCTAACCTTGATAATAGGCTTCTAAATGGTGCAATGATAGGCTCAGTTACCTGATGTAATACCCTCGAAATACTGTTATATGGATTTGAAAAAATCCACGTCGATATTGCTCTAGCAACGATTAGATAGGTTAATACATCAAAAAAATAATTAATTGAAGCTTTTATCGTCCACATCGTTTCACCATCCAACTTTTATTTTTGCCACGGAAAAATACCTTTATTTTTTAACTCTTCACGGATGTTTCCTGATATATCAACATTGTTAGGTGCTAAAATAAATATCCCCTTTGACACCTTCTGAACATTCCCGTCTAATGCATAGATCGCACCATTCAAAAAGTCGAAGATTTTCTTTGCAATATCCTGGTCCAAGTTCTCTAGATTAATTACCACAGGCTTTCTATTTTTCAAATTATCGATAATGCCTGGTGCCTCTTCAAACTCTGTGGGCTCACATACGACTACCTTCATTTGGGTTGTCGTATGGATATTCACAACCCTATTCTTCTTGCTTGTAATAGGAATGACATCCTCATCTTCTTGAATGGGACCTTCACCATTTTCCTCAATCTCTTCCTCATAATCATCCAAGCCCATGAAATATTTCACTTTATCAATAAATTTTGCTGACATCATGTGTCCCCCTTACCTTTATATTATGTATAGTTTCGTTTTCCAAAGATACCTGTCCCAATACGAATCATATTGGACCCTTCCTCGATGGCCACCTTGTAATCATTCGTCATGCCCATGGACAAGTAGCGCATCTCTATTCCTTCAATATTCTTTTCATGAATCTCATCAAAGAGTTGTTTCATCTTTCTAAAATGAATTCTTACCTTCTCCGGATCTTCTTCATAAGGCGCGATTGTCATCAAGCCTTTCACCCGAATATTTTCTAAAACTGCTAGTTGATCCATCATGTTATAAATATCGACTTCATCAATTCCAGATTTTGTATCCTCTTTTGCAATATTTACTTGAATTAAAACATCTATACATCTATCTATTTGTCTTGCTCTCTTATTTATCTCCTCTGCTAAGTGGATACGATCCATAGAATGAATCATCTGTACTTTATCTACAATATACTTCACCTTATTTGTTTGTAGATATCCTATCATATGCCAACTTACATCGTTAACCTGTTCGAACTTGTTCAATATTTCTTGAACTTTATTCTCCCCGATGCTATCAATACCATTTACTATCGCTTCATTTATTTTGTCTGCATCTTGGGTTTTCGTAACTGCTATTAGATGAATCTCATCTGGATTTTTTCCAAAGTCATGGCATAATGCCTGAATTTCTTTCTGAATATGTACAATGTTCTCTTTGATATGGGACATTTTTTACCTCCTTAAAGCACTATCAATCATTAATACACAAGTTGTCCTTCATTAATTCTAGCACCATTTCTAACAATTTCATCATATAACTTAATAGTTGCAACGGTTTTTATATCCTCACCTTCTTTTTCATAAAAAACGCTATTTTGAATAATTGCATATTCTTTCTCTTGTCCAATAATTTTTATTGGTTTAAAGCGGGCAAATCTGTTAATATCAACCACGTAAACTCCTTTTTTACCATCCTTCTCCACAATACAATCATCATGAATTTTAAGACCTTCGTGGTTGACCGCAGTGACTTCAACGTCTATATTTCTCATTTTATGGAAATCTTCAATATACTCGTCCATTTTCAAGATAATCATTCCATTTTCATCATTCTCTATCACCTTATAAATCTGTCCGCCTATGGTCCCCTGTGGAAACTTAAGACTTATGCTTTTTCCAGCTTTAAAGTTGCTAAGATTGTCCTTATCTATCCATGAAACGAAATACCATAGACTATTATCAACAATTTTGAAGATCGGCTGACCAAGAATGGTTTTTTCAGTCCTCAAATCTGCAACTTGAGCCTTGTGTTTTTTTATTTCATCATATTGAATGGCTCCCATGTTTACTGGACTTAAAATGGTTTCATATCCATCAACAAAATAGCTTATAATTCCTGATTCAGGACTAATTATAGTTGTGATCGCGCCGCTAATTCTTGTTTCTAATAGTTGTTGCTCTTGCTTAAGAGCCTCTAGATTTTTTCCTGAGAAGCTTTTATCTCCACTAATAATTCTTTTCTTCTCAAGCTTAGCGTTCAATTCCTTTATTAGTCCATCAATCTTTAGCAATTCACCTTTTTCTCTATATTCTTTCATTTCTCCAATAATTATACGAATATCTTGCTCTATTTTATCTACATCTCGATCAAATAGGGTTTCTTTGTTTTCGTTCAAACTCTCTATTCTTTGGTTAATCACTTCCAATTTTTTTCTTGTAGCTGAATCAATGGTATCTCTATAAATCTCAGTAACCTTATAATTTTTTTCTACCTTTTCCCCATCTTGAACAAAATATTTAATGTTACCCTCGCTATTTGATTTGATGAGTCTCTCATTTCTTACTATATAGCCATTCATTTGATAATTCATCTGAATACTACCAAACTTAGCAATCTCTGTTTCTACAGTCGTAGACATTACGATTGGTGCAAGTTTCACTAGGAAATACACAATGATAATTCCAAAGAAAAAATAGTAAATTTTATTCTGTCTTCTACGTTTCTTGCCCTGCTTCTTTTTCAAATTCATTCACCTACTAGGTTATTTTAATCATAGCATATCCTATTAATAATTCTTCATAGGCACTGTATTTCCTTCCTTGAAATTGTATTAATTTTATTTAGTGAGAAAGTCCTACTGCTTTTCTCCCCCTAACGTACAAGAGTGCCTCATAGTACTTCCGAAATGCTGCCAATAATAAGAGTGTACTTTGTAATCTTCCCTAAGGGGAACCTAGTTCCCCTTCAACCCTTGCAAGTCAGCGTCCTAATCATTCCTTGTTCTTTTATGATATAGAGACTCATTGTTTTAACACATAAAAAGAGCGTCTCCGACGCTTTCGCTAGGAAACCCCTAGGTTTCCTTCGACGACAGCAAAGCTGTCTGAGCACCTTCCTAAATGAGGGCAGGGGATTTCATCCCCTACAACCCCTATTTTTTTATATAATAGGAAAGT
>CALECF010000124.1 GCA_937948705.1 uncultured Anaerosolibacter sp.
TGCTAACGAAATGGGGCCCCTTTCTCCCGAAAGATCAGGAGGACTGCCTATAGGCGATCTAGCAAAGCTGTGTTTCTCCGGCAAGTACACTTTGGCAGAGATCAAGAAAAAGATAAGTGGAAAAGGTGGATTGGTTGCCTATCTAGGTACTAATGATGCCAGAGAAGTTGAAGAAAAGATTAACCAGGGGGATGAAAAGGCAAAACTGGTTTATGATGCCATGGGATACCAAATCGCAAAAGAGATTGGTGCGATGGCTACTGTATTAGAAGGTAAAGTGGATGCGGTTGTACTAACCGGTGGAATTGCTTATTCCAAGATGTTAACGACTTATATTGAAGAAAGAGTGTCCTTTATCGCACCGGTGATTGTCCAGCCTGGTGAGGATGAAATGCTTGCTTTAAATGAAGGTGTAAATCGCATACTCTCAGGGAGAGAAACAGCGAAGACTTATGAATTAGAGGTGGAGTAATTAATGAAAAATTTTCAACAAATATTAAATAACGCAAAAGAAAGAGGACCTAAAACCATAGCAGTAGCCGTAGCACAAGATTTAGAGGTGTTGATGGCAGTAAGTCAAGCAAAGGATCTGGGCATAGCCGAGGCCATCCTAGTAGGGGATGCGGAACAGATCGCTGAGATTGCACAAGCGATCAAGATAGACCTTAGTCAATATCAAATCATCGATATAAAAGATATTCATGAGGCCTCCAGGAAGGCAGTCTCTTTGGTATCAGAGGGAAAAGCCCATATGGTTATGAAGGGGCTAGTGGATACATCCGTAGTACTAAAAGCTGTGTTAGATCCTGAAATCGGACTTAGAACTGGAAAAGCATTAAGCCATACAGCGGTATTTGAAGTACCTGGCTATGATCGTTTTATCTTTGTGACCGATGCAGCCATGAATATTGCACCAGATCTACAAACCAAAAAACAAATCATTGAAAATGCAGTGCAGGTAGCCCACGCACTGGACATAGAGCTACCAAAGGTAGCTGTAGTTTGCGCAAAGGAAAAGGTGGATCCAAAGATGCCACCTACAGTAGATGCAAAGCAGTTAGAGGAAATGAATCAACAGGGTGAAATTACAGGATGTATCGTAGGCGGACCCTTTGGATTGGATAATGCTGTATCAGAAGAGGCTGCAGCCCATAAGGGCATAGAACATCCTGTAGCGGGGAAGGCAGATATCCTGCTAGTACCAAACATCGAAGCGGGAAATGTACTATATAAATCCATGGTATTTTTCTCGAATACCAAAAATGCCGGTGTGATCGTAGGAGCCAAGGCGCCTATCGTGCTAACTTCTAGAGCTGACAGTGATGAAACGAAATTAAATTCTATCGCCTTGGCAGTGCTCATGGCGGTTAAAGCTGGAAGATAATATATAAAATTTACCCGAAGCATAGATATATGCCGAAGAAGCAATATTGTAGGGGATGACCTATGTGTCGTCCCGAAAATGAAGCGGGCAGACACGCAGGTCTGCCCCTACGAAAGTGAGGAACCTTTACATGACAGAAATCTACAGAATTCTTACCATCAACCCAGGCTCTACTTCCACAAAGATCGCGATCTTTGATAATGAAAAGCCAGTATTGGAAACGGTCTTAAGACATCCCGCAGAGGAAATTAATAAATTTGATAAAATCTTTGATCAATATGAATTTAGAAAAAATGTTATTTTAGAAACCTTAAATGATAATGGGATCAATTTGACAAAGCTCAGTGCGGTTGTAGGCCGAGGTGGATTGTTGAAGCCTATCCAAGGCGGTACCTATAACGTATCAGAGAACATGATAGAAGATTTAAAAGTAGGTGTTTTGGGAGAGCATGCCTCTAACCTTGGAGGGATCTTGGCCAATGAAATTGCAAAGCAACTCAACATTCCTGCATTTATCGTTGATCCAGTCGTTGTAGACGAAATGGATGCGGTTGCTAGAATATCTGGTATGCCGGAGCTGGAAAGAAAAAGTATTTTCCATGCATTGAATCAAAAAGCGGTAGCGCGGAGAGCTGCTACAGAAATGGGTAAGTCCTATGAGGACCTAAATGTTATCGTAGCCCACTTAGGTGGAGGAATCTCTGTAGGTGCACATCAAAAGGGTCGAGTGATCGACGTAAATAATGCATTAGATGGGGAAGGGCCATTTTCACCAGAAAGAGCTGGCGGATTGCCTGTAGGAGATTTAGCAAAAATGTGCTTCTCTGGTAAGCATACACTAGATGACATTAAGAAGAAGATCAAAGGACAGGGCGGGTTGGTAGCCTACCTAGGAACCAATGATGGCCGAGAAGTAGCAAAGATGATTGAAGAAGGAAACGAAAAGGCAGCATTAGATTATGAAGCCATGGCTTATCAGGTAGCAAAGGAAATCGGCAGCTGTGCAGCAGTATTAAAGGGCAACGTAGATGCAGTGATATTAACGGGTGGCATTGCTTACGACAAGCAGTTTGTAAAGTGGATTTCTGATCGAGTAGCCTTCATTTCTCAAGTCATCGTATATCCTGGAGAAGACGAAATGATTGCCCTCGCAGAAGGTGGATTACGGGTATTAAGAGGAGAAGAAAAAGCAAAAACATACCAATAAATTGTAGGGAAAGATAGATTGTGTGAAAAGTCATTTTTCTTTATCTCGGTCATTCTGAACGCAGTGAAGAATCTTGTCGTTAAATTCAAAGACCCATTCGCAAGCTCCTTCGCTATGGCTCAGGACTAAAGGCTCAGGGTGACAGTTCTCGCACGATTTTACACCCCTATGTCGTTCCGTAGAACTCAATCACATACGTTAAAAGGATGATATCATGGAAAATGATCTAAGAATCAGAGTCATCATCGGACATTATGGTAGTGGCAAAACAGAATTTGCCGTAAACTATGCAATAAAGCTGGCACAAATGGGAAAAAAGGTTGCACTGGCTGATTTAGACATCGTAAACCCTTACTTTCGCAGTAGAGAAAAGCAAGAGATGCTAGAGGGAATGGGGATTCAGGTTATCGGAAGTGCTCTTGAGAAATCAAAGGGTTCTGACTTGCCAGCAGTTGCAGCAGCGGTTTTAGGACCCATGCAGGACCCGTCTTGTGAAGTGATTTTGGATGTAGGCGGGGACTCTGTAGGCGCAAGAGCTTTGGCAAGATATCATAGCTATTTTCAAAAAGGTAGTTACGAAATGTTTTGCGTACTAAATGCCAACCGACCTGAAACACAGAGTGTTGAAGGTGCAATCCAACATCTGCAAGCAATTGAGCGGATGGCCAGGGCATCGGTAACAGGGTTGATAAACAATACCCATCTTCTAAGAGAAACTTCCGTAGAAGATGTCCTGAGAGGACAA
>CALECF010000125.1 GCA_937948705.1 uncultured Anaerosolibacter sp.
TGATTTGCTGAATTTTCCCTTAGCAAATAGTAAATCGTAATGAATCATCGTCTCCACATTAATGGAGATCTCTCTTTGGTATTGAAGTACATGCACGGTAAGAATAGATAAAATCTTATAAACTTCTTTTTCTTCTTCAAAGCGTAGGGTATTTAGTTCATCCTGTAGCTTCTTTACCTCTGCTGGCTCTACAAATACGGTAGAGCCACTACCAGAAGTACCCAGCACATCTCCTTGAACGTTTCTTTTATATTCACTTTTCACTGGGATTACATATCTTCCATCCCGCTGGCTTACCGTATGGCTCTGGATATACCCGCTATAGGTACTGTCCTTTAGATAGATATCAAGTTTGCTCTTTATCCTTCCTTCTACAATGATTATTCTTTTTCTCGTCTTGGCCAGTGTACTGCTTGCTCGATCATCTACGCCACCGCGAATAATGCATCGGTCAATTTCCTCTGTAAGATCCTCCAAGTCTGCGATAGATTGGGCATAATTACTGATGTTAGGCCCTGCGTACTCCTTATCCTTCATAAATCCCTTCAACCTTCTGCCTTCTCGGATAAAGCCTGATAACAATTCTAATTCTTCAGGGGATAGGATGGCTCCTTTTTCAAGGCCAGCTTTCAGTTTTGTCATACCCTTTAACCCGTGCAAAGGGATGCTGGCGGTAATGTTGACGATGGCTCTAGCCTCTGTTGTTTCTCTCAATACTCTCTCTATAACCGAAATCTCCACATAGGGTTTTAAGGCATCTATCCGCTCTCTTGCTACCTCAGATAATGCAAAACCTTTTAGGTGTTCCTTAATTTTATGGTATTCCATTAATTCCATAGCGTTTTTATTCATTTTAGATGTCTCCTCTCTTTTTATAGTCTAAAAGCAAATCAGTTTCTTTATCGCACACCCGACATACTACACCTCCAAAAAAATAGAATAGGCTGCAAATGAACACCGTTCACCTGCAGCCTATATCCTGATTTACCCAGTAAAATTATTTTTATGTCTTATCAATAGCTTTATGACCGAGAGGGCAAGTTTTATCCGTACCGATGAGGGTGTCGACAGACTGTGAGAAAAGTCATTTTTCTTCATCTAGGTCATTCTGATCCTAGCGAAGAATCTTGTCTTTAACCCCTAAGACCCATTGCAAACTCCTTACGCTATGGCTCAGGGTGACAGCTCTCACATATTCTGACCATCCTTACAATACTTGTAATGGAGGTCAACCTCTCCGCTACATGTTGGATAGCTCCTTTTTCTCAATCGCATCTATTTATGGACACAAAAATACCGTGCAGAGCACGGCAGAAATCGCATATTCACCAATATCAAAAACATTGGTTTCACAAAGGCGGCTATTTCGTGTTCTTTAACTAACGGTGGTTGAAAGGTACACCAACTAAACCTTCCTTAAGAAGGTTCTTGCATACTTTAGCAAACCACTTTATTGAATTTGTTAGTTAAGAACACACGCACTCATCAAATAAACTCCTTTATTATATACTACTAATATTTTACAATATAAATAGGGTAAGATCAATAGATAGCATACTCAATTTTTACTCAAATATACATATAGTTAAAGTCTTGTTTCTGGAAAATCTTTAAGGTTCACTACTGTAGAGGGGGAAGTCCTATGGGTGGAAACAAAGCATTGCTGACAACTGGAAAGGTAGAGCATGTAATCATGAAACTTACCCTCCCTATGATTTTCGGAAACCTGGGCATGGTGATTTTCAACTTAGTAGACACCTATTTCATTGCCAAGTTGGGGACCCAACAGTTGGCAGCTCTTTCTTTCACCTTTCCCGTGGTGTTGGTGGTTAACAGTCTTGCCCTAGGTCTCGGAGTCGCTACTTCCTCTTTGGTATCTAAGGCTGTAGGAGAGGGAAATCATTACAAGGTCAAAAGGCTTGGTACCGATAGTATATTGCTATCTCTATTACTCGTGATTCTGTTTGTTCTATTTGGTTTAGCTACGATCGAACCCGTTTTCCAGATGCTAGGCGCCACGTCAGAAATC
This sequence comes from uncultured Anaerosolibacter sp., assembly GCA_937948705.1. Next base: position 2,030 of record CALECF010000125.1, read on the forward strand.
ATGCCCTATATAAAAGAATATATGAGCATCTGGTACCTTGGCGTAATTTTTGTGGTTGTTCCTATGGTCGGCAACAGCATTCTAAGAGCCCTTGGAAACACCACCGTTCCAGGCATCATCATGCTGGTGGCGGCACTGCTAAATACTGTATTAGATCCATTAATGATTTTTGGCTATGGTCCTTTTCCAAGACTAGGTATTACTGGGGCTGCCGTCGCTACGGTGATTGCTAGGGCTTTAACCTTTTCAGTAGCCATTTTTGTTCTGGTGAAAAGAGAAAAAGTTCTTCTTCTGAAGTTTGTTTCGATACAGGAAGTCCTTGATTCCTGGAAAGTCATTCTCTATATCGGCATTCCGAATGCCTTTACGCGAATGATTACGCCTATCGCCTTTGGGATCATTACAAAACTTATTGCTTCTTATGGTACTGCCGCAGTGGCTGGTTATGGTGTTTCTACCCGTCTAGAATTTTTCGCACTGATACTGGTAAATGCCTTATCTACCATTATGGCTCCTTTCACCGGACAAAATTATGGGGCAAAGGAAAGCGCCCGGTTAAAATCCGGTATTCTCTTCGGGCACAAAGTGGCATTACTCTCTGGATTGCTGATGTATATTACACTGGCTATTTTTGCGAAACCCCTTGCCCAATTATTTAATGGCGATCTCGCCGTTGTCTCTGTCATCACTACATATCTCTGGATTGTCCCCATAGGCTATGGCATGCAAGGAATACTCCTTATATCTAGTGCTGTTTTGAATGCATTGAATAAACCTTTCTTATCCTCTTTTTTGGTATTTACGCAGCTGTTTGTTCTCTACTTGCCTTTGGCCTTACTGGGTTCTAAGCTTTTTGGAATGAAAGGCATTTTTTTTGCCCTAGTAATATCCTATTTCATCGCAGGCTGTCTGGCTTATGGTACTGTGAAAAAACAATTATTTCTTGCCTTTGAAGAAAAAGCAGAAACTACTTGATCCTATATTACTGTTTCTCATTATTTTTTTTTACGATGAAGGAATATAACCCTCTATCTCGAAAAGGATAGATAGGATCGTTTCGTAAGCCATCATAAAGGAGTGAAAGAAATGCATAAGGAACGTATACAAAGAGTTTTGTCCACAATGCAGCAACAACAGCTCTCTCAAATGATTATCTCAGATCCCGCATCTATATTCTATCTACTGGACAAATGGATTCACCCAGGAGAGCGCATGCTGGTTCTTTATCTAAATCTGGATGGAGAACATAAACTTTTTATCAACGAGCTTTTCCCCGTATATGAAGAGTTGGGCGTAGATAAGATCTGGTTCAAAGACACGGATCAGCCGGTAGCATTGCTAGCACAACATGTCATGGGTGAAAATGTGGTAGGTATTGATAAAAATTGGCCTGCAAGATTTTTACTAGAATTAATGGAACTGAAACCTGATTGTTCTTATATCAATGGTTCTCCCCTAATCGATCAAATTCGAGCAGTAAAAGATAATATAGAAATGGATTCAATGCGACAGGCCTCTAGCTTCAACGATACCGCCATGAAAAGTATCATTGATTTCCTTTCTCCGGAGTATTCCGAGAAACAAGTAACACAAAAACTATTAACGATTTACGAACAGCTTGGCACAGAAGGCCCTTCCTTTGATCCCATCATTGCCTATGGGGCCAACGCAGCGGACCCGCATCACGGCCCTGGTAACGCAATATTAAAAGAAGGAGATAGTATTATTATTGATATCGGCTGTAAATATGCTTCCTATTGTGCCGATATGACGCGAACCGTTTTCTATAAATCTGCTTCAGATCAGGCAAGGAAGGTTTACAATATCGTCAAAGAAGCCAATTCTCGGGCTATTGCTCTTATAAAGCCTGGGGTACGGTTTTGTGATATCGATGCTGCTGCTCGCGATTATATAGAAGAGCAGGGCTACGGCAAATACTTCACTCATCGCACGGGTCATTCCATCGGTATTGAAGTCCATGACTTTGGAGATGTCTCCGCCGTCAATACGGACTGTGTAGTCCCAGGAATGATCTTCTCCATCGAGCCTGGTATCTATCTTCCGGGAGAGTTTGGCGTCCGCATTGAGGACTTGGTGCTGGTAACTGAAGATGGTTGTGAGGTGCTGAATAAGTTTAACAAAGAATTGACGATTGTTGAATAAGCTTCATCCTCTTATGAACTAAAATCTATAACGGATGGACAGAGTCGTCGGTCCGTACGTTTCCTCATGGTATAGGGTAGGGGTTGCAGATCCTGCAACCTGTTTAATTACATCACATCATTTAACAAATGTGGCACTCCTTATAAAATCTTACACTATGATTGTATTGGGATTAAACAAATCGTACCATTTTTCTTCACATACCTATAAAATAAAACAGTTTTGGCTTAAAGCCAAAACTGTTTTATTTTAGGAGCGTATTTTTCATATAGTCTTTTCGAATATCTAAAATGATATGGATTAGTTCATCCATAGACTTTATTTTATCTCTATTGAGCAGCATAAACTGATCAATTACAATGGATAAACCCTGAGCATTGCATTTATCCGTTCGATCTTCCATCACATCATAATCAGGATAGCCCGCCAGTGATATGAGCCTGATCATATTCGCGCAGGCAGCGAAACCGATTACCTCTGATAAAAATGTGTCTAGAATAGATTCCTTATAACCCTTTACACTTCTATAGGATTCTTTTACATCCTTTTCCCAGCAGTCATTAAAACAATGTACATAATGGTCATACATTTCCTTGATGGTATTTAGCAGATAATTGCAATAGTTTTCTCTTACCTCTTCATCTATATTTGACTTAAAGGTAAATGCCGAAAATTGGGATATAAAGTTTGCGATGAGATAACCCATATCAAAGGAGTAGGGGCCCATGAAGGTATATTCCATGTCGATGACCTTCATTCGATCACAATCAATGAAAATATTTGACGTATGTAAATCTCCATGAATGAGGCATTCCCCTCTTTTCATAAATATATCTCTCATTTTATAGCACTCTAAAATGATTTCATCTTTAGACCATACGAATTCTGATACATTTAGCAACTTTTTGTTAGGCGTGTTGTAGTCAATCTCTGCAAAAGCACCTCTTATAAATGCAGCATTTTCCATGATAGATCGCATGTCCGCATTAATGAAGGAGGCTTGAAGAAGCCTATGGGTTTCTGCATCCAGATAAAGTTCAGATGTATAAAAGTTGGACTTGGCTAGATATTCTCCTATTTGCTTGGAAAACTTGGGAAAGCACATCATTTTATTTAACTGGAAACGCATTACTTTCAGATAAGATAAATCTTCCATAATGAAGATATTATTTTCCTTGTCAATAAAAAAGGTCTTCGGTGTATATTGGGGAACGATTCCTCCCCTTAATTTAAGGGTTTCATGTTCTAGCAGGTTTCTCAAGGGCGTAAGGGCATAGCTTTCTCCGAAATATTTTAGATAGGGCCTTGCCTGCTTAACAATAACGGACTTTTCATGGTTATAAACCCTATAGATATAGTTTACAAAACCTTCTTTTTCCTCTTGGGGATTAAAATCACTGATATCCTCTACGAACAACTGCGATCCATTGAATAGTTCTGTGTTTTTCAAGACATATTCAACAATATTATCGGTTGTAATGATCGTCATTTCTGTCACCCACTCCCACTTGTTGGGAAAATGATATCACGCCCCCTGTTGGTTGTCAATAAAGCCGTGAGGATACAATTTTGCCCACTTGCTATACTTTTTTGCGTTTTCCATAAAGCGTAATCTTTACACTGCACAATATATTACCCCTTCATTTGAAGGGGTAATATATTAGTTTAGTTTCAATTTTGACAGAGCATCTGCTAAAGCTGAGTTAATCGGCTCATCCTGTGCCTTTTTCTGCTGATTTAAATACTTCGTTACATCACTCTTAGATACTTTGTTGCTATCCTGTTTCCTTCGCTCCTGGAAAGCAGAGAGTTTTTCACGATGACCGCAAGGGCAGACAAATATCTGTCCTTCTCCTTCTCCCCGTAGCTCCAGCTTTTTATGGCAATTGGGGCATCGTGCATTCGTAACGGTGGCAAGACGCTTTCGATGACCGCAATCCCGATCCTGACAGACGAGCATCTTCCCTTTTTTTCCTTTTACTTCCAGCATGTATTTCCCGCACTCAGGACACTTTGTTTTTGTAAGGTTGTCATGCCGGAAGTTCTCTGCGCTATTTTTGATCTCCTGTACCACTTCTTTTGCATAATCTCTCATCTCTTTTAGAAAAGTATCCTTTTTTAAGCTCCCTTTTGCGATG
>CALECF010000126.1 GCA_937948705.1 uncultured Anaerosolibacter sp.
AGCAATGGACCTGGAGAATCAAAATAGGGTAAAAAATATGACTGAGAAGTACGGTGCTGAAAACATTATCGTTCTTCTTGGTGCTGCTGAAGCAGAAGCTGCAGGCTTAGCTGCTGAAACAGTAACAAATGGAGACCCTACGTATGCAGGTTCATTGGCAGGAGTCCAGTTAGGACTCAGAGTATATCATGCAGTAGACCAAGAATTCAAAGAAGCTGTTGATCCAGCTATATATGATGAGCAAATCGGTATGATGGAGATGGTATTGGACGTTGATTCCATTATTGCTGAAATGACATCTATCAGAGAACAATTCTCAAAATTCTAATAATAACTAAAACTTTCCCGAAAAATAAGAGAGGGGGGAAACTATGAGCAAGATAAGAGTTGTTCATTATATAAACCAATTCTTCGCCGGTATCGGTGGCGAGGAGAAGGCTGATATTAAGCCTGAGGTAAGAGAGGGTGTTGTAGGACCAGGAGCTGCTTTAAATACTGCATTTGGTGAAGAAGCAGAGATCGTTGCAACAGTAATCTGTGGTGACTCCTACTACAACGAGAATCTTGAAGAAGCAAAACAAGAGATTCTCGAAATGATTAAAAAATATGAACCAAGTCTATTTGTCGCTGGACCAGCATTTAATGCAGGTCGTTACGGTGTAGCATGTGGTTCAATTTCAAAGATTGTAAAAGAGGAATTAAACATTCCTGTAGCTACTGCCATGTATATTGAAAATCCAGGTGCAGATATGTATAAGAAGGACCTATATATTGTCGAGACTGGAAATTCAGCTGCAGCTATGAGAACAGCTGCACCTGCATTAGCAAAACTTGCTCTTAAGCTAGCAAAAGGAGAAGAAATTAAAGCTCCTACTGTAGATGGCTATATTCCTAGAGGTATCAGAAAGAATATCTTTGTGGAAGAAAGAGGTTCTAAAAGAGCAGTTGATATGATGATGAAAAAGATTAAGGGTGAAGAATTCACTACGGAATATCCAATGCCGGATTTTGATAATGTAACACCAAATCCAGCAGTAAAAGATATTTCTAAGGCGAAAATTGCCTTAGTAACTTCTGGAGGTATTGTACCTAAAGGAAACCCAAATCATATCGAGTCATCTAGTGCATCAAAATATGGCAAATATGATATTGCGGACTTTAGTGACTTAACTGAAGCAACCCATGAAACAGCCCATGGTGGTTATGATCCAATTTATGCCAATGCAGATTCAGATAGAGTATTACCTGTGGACGTTCTTAGAGATATGGAAAAGGAAGGTATTATCGGAGAGTTGCATAGATATTTCTATACAACAACTGGAAATGGTACTTCTGTTGCAAACTCTAAGCAATTCGCTGCAGAATTCTCGAAAGAATTATTGGCTGACGGCGTAACAGCAGTTATCCTAACATCCACCTGAGGTACTTGTACACGTTGCGGTGCAACGATGGTAAAAGAAATTGAAAGAGCAGGCATTCCAGTGGTACACATTTGTACAGTTGTTCCAATTTCATTAACAGTTGGAGCAAACAGAATTGTACCTGCTATTGCGATTCCTCACCCTCTTGGTAATCCAGCATTGGAGCCAGCGGAAGAGAAAAAGCTAAGAAGAAAAATAGTTGAAAAAGCATTGAAGGCTCTTTCAACTGAAGTTGAAGGTCAAACAGTATTCGATAATTAATAGATTTGCCAGCTGTTACCGCAGCTGGCAGCTGCTTAGACTAATAAATAAATGGGTGGTGCGTACATCACCCATTTATTTAAAATTATATGTACAAGGGCAATGAAAGAGAACCAATAGTTCTCTACATCGTTTCAAATTGATTTGAGACAATATAGATGCTAGTCTGTAGCTGCGAGCTGCGAGGGAACACCTAAAGTAGCTTTGCTTTTAAAATACACGGAGGTGAAAGGTATGAGTTATGCAGTAGTAAAGGGAACAGGTTATGTATTGGTACATACCCCAGATATGATTTATCATAATGGGACTACCCAAACAACGGAAAAGTTAACAAATCCTGATTCGGATTATTTAAAAAAACTTCCTGAGCATATTAGATCATATGATAAAACAGTAAATTACGCACCGAGCCAGGTATATATCGGAAATATCACACCTGATGACTTAAGACATTATGAAATGCCATGGTATGACAAGGACGTTGCAGGGGCAAATCGCTTCGGAAAGTACGGCGAGATCATGCCTCAAGATGAATTTATTGCTCTGTTAAAAATCTGTGATGCCTTTGACTTGGTAAAATTAGATAAGAACTTCACAACAACAGTGAAGCATAGTATAAGTAATCATCCTTTGTTCAAAGAGGATGTAGCTAAACTTAAAGAAGGCGAAGAGATAGAAGAAATTGAAAAATATGTGAAAGAGCAGCATGCGGAAGGCCTATATCATGATGGTAAGCTCATTGGTTGTGTAAAGAGAGCCCATGATATTGATGCAAACTTAAATGCCCATATACTTTTTGAAAATCTAGTGGCAAAAGCATCTGGTCTCCTTGCATTTAAACATTTGGTGGATAAGAACAATATCAATGTAGAAGATATTGATTATGTGATTGAATGTTCTGAAGAAGCTTGTGGTGATATGAACCAAAGAGGTGGCGGAAACTTTGCCAAGGCCATCGCAGAAGCGGCGGGAGCCGTGAATGCTACAGGTTCTGATACAAGGGGCTTCTGTGCCGCGCCTACCCATGCATTGATTCAAGCTGCATCCCTTGTTCAAGCTGGAACGTATGAGAATGTTGTCATTGTTGCAGGTGGAGCAACGGCGAAACTTGGTATGAACGGTAAGGATCACGTGAAGAAGGGTATGCCTATTCTTGAGGACGTTTTAGGTGGATTTGCCGTATTGATCAGTAAAAACGATGGGGTAAGCCCAATTTTAAGAACAGATTTAGTAGGAAGACATACCGTAGGTACAGGATCTTCACCCCAGGCAGTAATTACATCTTTAGTAACAATGCCTTTGGATAAGGGTGGTCTAAAGATTACAGATATTGATAAGTATTCTGTAGAAATGCAAAATCCTGATGTAACAAAGCCTGCCGGCGCAGGAGATGTGCCAGAAGCCAACTACAAAATGATTGCGGCCCTAGGTGTAAAGAGAAATGAATTAGAGAGAAGCGCACTGGGTGCTTTTGTAGAGAAACACGGTATGCCAGGATGGGCGCCAACCCAAGGACATATTCCTTCAGGGGTACCATATCTTGGATTTGCCAAGGAAGATTTGACAACTGGGTCTTTGAATCGAGCCATGATCGTAGGAAAAGGAAGTTTATTCCTTGGACGTATGACAAACCTATTTGATGGTGTTTCTATCGTTATGGAGAGAAATACAGGAAAAGTAGAAACAGCTGGTGCTGGAATATCAGAGGATGCCGTAAAGAGTATGATTGCAGAGGCTATGAGAGATTTCTCGTCATATCTACTAAAGGCATAGGGGTGATTAGGATGACTGAAAATAATGCAGTAAAACAAATGATAGGAAAAGCGTTTATGGATATTGCCGATGCCATTCAAACAGGACAATTTGGCAATAGGGTAAAGGTTGGCCTGACGATCCTTGGAAGTGAGCATGGTGTAGAAAATCTAGTCAAAGGCGCTGAATTGGCTGCCAAGGACGGAGATAATTTCGATATCGTACTCATTGGACCTAAGGTGGATACGAAATTGGAAATTGCTGAGGTGAACTCAGAAGATGAAATGCACAAGAAAATGGAGGAACTACTAGATAGTAATTATATTCAAGCTTGTGTAACCATGCACTATAACTTCCCCATTGGTGTGGCTACAGTAGGAAAAGTAGTGACACCAGGAATCGGAAGAGAGATGTTCTTAGCAACGACAACAGGTACAGCATCTGCCCATAGAGTGGAAGCTATGGTGAAGAATGCCCTGTACGGAATTATTTCAGCGAAAGCTACGGGTATTGAGAATCCTACAATCGGCATCTTAAATCTAGATGGCGCAAGACAGGTAGAGCGGGCGTTAAAAGAACTAAATGCCAATGGCTACAAGATTAACTTTTCAGAATCTATCCGCTCTGACGGTGGGGCTGTGATGAGAGGGAATGACTTGTTAGCCGGCAGCGTCGATGTGATGGTAACGGATACTTTAACGGGGAACATCATGATGAAGGTATTTTCATCCTACACAACTGGAGGCAGCTATGAGGCCCTAGGGTATGGATATGGTCCTGGAATTGGTGATGGATACAATAGAACCATTCTTATTCTATCCAGAGCTTCTGGTGTCCCTGTGGTAGCCAATGCCATTAAGTATGCAGCCAAGCTTGCCCAAGGGAAATTGCCTGAGGTAGCAAAAGCTGAATTTGCAAAGGCAAAAGCGGCAAAGCTTGATGAAATTTTAAAATCTTTAACAAAGGATACAAAAAAGGTCCAGGTTGAAACGGAAGAAGTTGTTGCCCCAGCCAAAGAAATTGTCCTTGGCACCATATCGGGTATTGATATCATGGATTTAGAGGATGCTGTGAAAGCCCTCTGGAAAGCTGGTATTTACGCAGAAAGTGGTATGGGCTGTACAGGACCGATTGTCCTTGTTAGTGAAGAAAGAATGCATCAAGCCACAGAAGTACTAGGTAAAGCAGGCTTTGTAGCAAAAGAAGGCGACGTGTGTTAAAAATAAAGACTCCAGTACTGGAGTCTTTATTTTTTAGCACACAATGAAACCTAAGGGTGGATTCTGTAACAACATGTCCAGAAAAACAATTAAGTTCATTAAATATGGAATAAATTACCACAAGCATATATATACATGTAGTAGGCTTGTATAGAAATCTGAGGAAAATTTAAACATATAATAAATATTTTTCAAGGAAAGAAAGGATTTTAGCATGTTCTTGTAGAAATATTATTAGCTATATTGTCTAGGGGAAAAGACAAAAAGATGGACAAAAAATGAGGAGGAAGAGCACATGTTCAAGAAAAGTATAGTTTTATTAGTAGTAATGATGCTGCTTGTAGGATTAGTAGCAGGTTGTGGACAAAAGGCACCTGAACAACCACCTGCACCTGTTGAAGAGGCGAAGGCTGAGATGACAGTAGGTTTTGTTACAGATGTTGGTGGAATTGATGACAGATCATTCAACCAAGGAACTTTCGAAGGTATCAAGGAGTATGCTGACGAAAAAGGATGGAAAGAAGGCAAAGAATACAAATATATTCAATCAAATGAAGAGGCAGACTACATTCCAAATCTAAGTGCTTTTGGTGATGAAGGATATAATCTTGTTATCGCAGCTGGTTTCTTGTTTGAAAATGCGATGAAAGAAGTAGCTCCTCAATATACAGATACTAACTTTGCAATCATAGATGCTGTGATTGACGCACCTAATGTGGCTTCAGTAGTCTTTGCTGAGGAGCAAGGTTCATTCCTTGTGGGTGTTGCAGCAGCGAAAGCAACTAAGTCAAAGAAGGTTGGATTTGTAGGTGGAATGGATTTCCCTCTAATTAGAAAATTCCATGCAGGTTTTGTTGCTGGAGTTCATGCTGTAGATAAGTCTATCCAGGTAGTAGACCAATATGCAGGTGATTTCGGTAATCCAGGAGCAGGACAGCAAATTGCTTCTACAATGTATGCCCAGGGTGTAGATGTGATCTATCACGCAGCTGGTGGAACTGGAAACGGTGTTATCAACGAAGCAAAGAATAGAGTTGAAAATGGTGAAGCAGTATGGGTAATTGGTGTGGATAAAGACCAATATGAAGATGGTAAGTTAGCAAACGGTAAGTCTGTTGTATTAACATCTATGATGAAAAGAGTAGACGTTGCTGCTTACAGCATGATAGAAGCCCAGGAAAAGGGTCAATTCCCAGGTGGAAAAACAATAGCATTGACGCTAAAGGAAGAGGGCGTGGGTATCCCAGCTGAAAATCCTAACTTAGCGGCTGATGTAGTGACTGAAATCAATTCCTACAAAGATAAGATCATTGCCGGAGAAATTGTTGTACCTACAACGATGGATGAATTAAAAGCTTTCGAAGCAAATCTTAAATAAAAAATAAAATTAAAAAGTTTATGTGAAAAGGCCCATGATATATGGGCTTTTTTTCTATCAAATTAATTTAATGTGAATTTTAAGAATCTTTAACAATATGAAATAATCTGGAATGCTTTTGGATTTTATTGTATGATTAGGTGGAGATAAAATTGAGTTAGAAGCGAGGGCTGCTATCATGGAATATATTATCGAAATGCTCAATATTAGAAAAGAATTTCCTGGGATTATAGCCAATGATAATATAACCTTAAGGGTTAAAAAGGGCGAAATTCATGCTTTGCTGGGAGAAAACGGTGCAGGAAAATCTACGCTCATGAGTGTTTTATTTGGACTTTATCAACCGGATAAAGGTGAAATCAAGGTTAGAGGCAAAAGTGTAAGTATTGCAAACCCTAATGTCGCCAATGAACTTGGTATTGGTATGGTGCATCAGCATTTTAAACTGGTTCACAATTTTACTGTTACTGAAAATATTATATTAGGCCAAGAACCAACGAAAAGTGGGACAATAGATATTGGCAAGGCGGCGAAAGAGGTAGAAAAGATATCTAAGGAGTATGGCCTCGAAGTAGACCCATCTTCAAAGATCGAAGATATTACTGTAGGGATGCAGCAACGGGTAGAGATCTTGAAGATGCTTTATCGTAACGCCGAGATTCTAATATTTGACGAACCTACCGCTGCACTTACACCCCAAGAAATAACTGAACTAATGCATATTATGAAGAGACTTGTTGCCGAAGGAAAATCTATTGTATTGATTACCCATAAGCTAAAGGAAATCAAAGAAGTTGCGGACCAATGCACGATCATAAGGCGTGGAAGATACATTGATACGGTGGATGTGAAAACGACCTCTGCTGATACCATGGCATCTATGATGGTTGGTAGAGAGGTGAGTTTTGGTGTAGATAAAGAGGACGCAGATCCTAAAGATATAGTGTTGGAGATTCATGATCTGGTTGTGAGAGATGCAAGAGGTTTAAAGGCTGTAAATGGATTGAACTTGGAAATCAGAAGGGGCGAGATCCTGGGAATCGCGGGTGTTGATGGGAATGGTCAAACGGAGTTGTTAGAGGTGATTTCAGGATTGAGAGAAGCAGAGTCTGGGAGCATACAATTGTTGGGAAAAGATATAACGAAAATGCCAATAAGGCAAAGAACGGAAATGGGTATTGGACATATTCCTCAAGATAGACATAAGCATGGACTGGTACTGGATTTCAAATTAGCAGAGAATATGGTGTTGCAAACCTATTATAAAGAACCTTACTCAAAGAATGGTATCTTGAACAGAATGGCAATCAATGATAAAGCAGAGAGGCTCATTGAAGAATTTGATGTAAGGAGCGGGCAAGGAATTCATACGAAAACCAGGGCTATGTCCGGTGGAAACCAGCAGAAGGCCATTATAGCGAGAGAGGTGGACCGAAGCCCAGAACTCCTCATCGCTGGACAGCCAACAAGGGGCTTGGATGTTGGTGCAATTGAATTTATTCATAAAAAACTAATTGAAGAACGGGACAAGGGTAGAGCGGTTTTACTGGTTTCCCATGAGTTAGATGAGGTAATGCATGTAAGTGATCGGATTGCCGTAATATTCGAAGGAAGAATTGTAGGAATTATTGATGCGAAGGAAGCCACAGAGAATCAATTAGGTCTAATGATGGCCGGATGCGAAGACCCAATGAAGGAAGGTGATCAATAATGATAAAGTTTTTGTCCAATGAAAAAAATCATTCTTTTTTAGTACCACTTATATCAGTACTCTTAGGATTCTTAGCAGGGGCAATCGTTATGATGATCACTGGCATCAACCCATTGGATGGCTATCGGGCATTAATTAAGGGGGTATTAGGCAATCCTAGAAAATTTGGTGAATGGATCGTAACATCTACACCATTGATACTCACGGGCCTAGCTCTCGGCTTTGGCTTCAGAACAGGATTGTTTAATATCGGCGCAGAAGGCCAGTTGATCATGGGTTCTTTTGCTGCAGTAGCCGTAGGGATTCTCATTGAAGCGCCTAGAATTATTCATCTCCCATTGGTGTTAATTGCTGCTGCTGCAGCAGGGAGTCTTTGGGGTTTTATTCCTGGAATTTTAAAGGCGAAATATAGAGTCCATGAGGTTGTTGTAACCATCATGTTAAATTATACAGCCTTGCATTTGGTGAACTATGCTATAAAGCTACTGCCAGGAAGCTCAAAAACGAGGACACTGGATATACATTTGTCAGCGACTTTAAACAATGCCTTTCTGTCACAAATCACTGGACGTTCAAGGCTTCATTTAGGGATATTTATTGCATTGGTCATGGCAGTCGTATTTTGGTACATTATTGAAAAAACCTCATTTGGATTCGAGCTCCGATCAGTGGGGTTTAATCCCGATGCATCACAATATGCAGGTATGCGTGTGAATAGAAATATTGTATACTCTATGATGATTTCTGGTGCTTTTGCAGGCTTAGCTGGGGCAATGATTTCCATTGGAACATTTAATTATGCCAGGGTTATTGGTGGCTTTGAATTATATGGACTAAATGGAATAGCTGTAGCCCTGCTAGGAAGTAATAGTGGATTAGGCATAGTGGTTGCTGGATTCTTATTCGGAGCCCTGAAGGCGGGCTCTAGTGCTATGGCTTTGGCCAGTGTACCGAAAGATATCGCTGAAATAATTATGGCATTTATCGTTCTATTTGCAGCCATGAATTATGGAATCAAAGTATTATTACAGAGATTAGGAAAGGAGGGGAAATAAGATGGATTTCATGCAGCTTATTAGTATCGTAATCCCCTTAACATTGGCCTCTGCTACACCCATTATTGCTGCTTCCTTGGGTGGACTTTTTAGTGAGAGGTCAGGTGTTGTGAATATAGGACTTGAAGGACTCATGATGGTAGGAGCTTTTGCCGCTGCCACCACCACCGTTCTTGTAGAAACTTCTATGGGACCTATGAGTCCCTGGATTGGAATAGTCATGGGCATTCTCTCCGGAGGATTATTATCTATTGTTCACGCTTATGTGAGTATAAATCTCCGTGCAGATCAGGTAATCAGTGGTACTGCCATTAATCTTCTTGCGGGAGGCATTACTATCTATCTTGCCCAGATTATTTTTAAGCAGCAAAGGACAGTGGCATTTTTATATGGTCTTAAGAAACAAGATATACCAGTCTTGTCTAAAATTCCAGTGATAGGAAGCCTATTATTTAGTAAAATACATGCCACATCTTATTTGATTATATTGATGGTATTTATTGTTTGGTTTGTTGTTTACAAAACCCCCTTCGGATTAAGGCTAAGAGCAGTGGGGGAGCACCCAGGTGCTGCGGATTCAATGGGAATCAATGTGTATCGCATGAGGTATATCGGTGTTATTTTGTCAGGGATGCTTGCCGGATTAGGGGGATCTATCATGGTGTTGACCCAGGATATACAATACACCTATGCAACAATTCATGGTACAGGGTTCATCGCCTTAGCTGCCCTTATATTTGGTAAATGGCACCCAATCGGTGTATTGCTTGCAGGCCTTTTCTTTGGTTTCTCCCAAGCATTGGGGGTAGTAGCATACCAAATACCATTTTTAAACAAACTGCCCCAAGAATTTTTCTGGGCGTTTCCATATGTATTAACTATCATCGCTTTAGTTATTTTTTCTGGTAAAGCAGTTGGTCCTAAGGCTGCTGGCCAGCCTTATGAAAAAGGTGAAAGGTAAGGACAGGGTACAATACCCTGTCTTTTCCTTTGTAATAGCAGAAAACAATGATGGAACAAGCTTTATTTAACACCTGTTTAATGATATAATAGTTTAGAAAATAAGATTAAAGATCGCGTCATAGGATAAATAAAAAAGAACATTTCAATATAAGGTGGGTGATGAAATGAAGATAGGGTTTCATTTAAATATTGAGCAGATTCAGAAGCTGGTAATGACACCTGAATTAAAGCAAGCGATTCAAATACTACAATTTAATACCCAGGAATTATCTGAGTTTATCGATGATCAGCTTTTGACAAATCCTCTCCTTGATATTGCATCACCGCAAGAATCTGAAATGACGAAAAACAATCCAAAGGAAGAAGTGGATTGGAAAGAGTATTTTCGAGAATACGATGATATTAGTTATAAGCAATCTAATTATAATAAGGATAAAGAAGAGGTATCCATAGAACAGTATCTGTTTCATGACACTACGCTAACAGAGCACTTGATGTTTCAGCTTCAATTTTCTATCCTAAAGAAGCGACATTATACGATTGGCAAGTTTATCATCGAAAGCCTTGATCGGAATGGATATTTGATGACACCTCTATCTGAGATCGCAGCGCTTTTTCGTGAGTCTGAGGAGACGGTTGAAAATGTACTTGGAGTCATTCAAAGCTTTGATCCCTTCGGTATTGCCGCCCGTAACCTAAAGGAATGTTTATTGATTCAGATGAAGCAGCAGGGCATTAAGAATGAAAAAATATTTGAAGTGGTATCCCATCATCTAGATGATGTGGCAAATAATCGACTTGCTGTTATAGCAAAGGATTTAAATATTACAACCATCGAGGTTCAAGAGATTGCAGATTTTATCAAGACATTAGATCCAAAGCCTGGCAGTATATTTAGTGCCAGTAATGATGTGAAATATATTACACCGGATGTAACTGTCGAGAAAATTGATGGAGAATATGTGGTGATGGTGAATGATACTTCGGCCCCTAGACTTCTGATCAACCAGTTTTACCGAAGTATGCTCATGAATGAAGAAAAAGATTCATCTACGTCTAAATTCATTACTGACAAACTAAACTCAGCTATGTGGCTTGTCAAAAGCATAGAACAAAGAAGGCAAACCATTTATAAGGTAGTAAAGGCCATTGTCAACTATCAAATTGATTTTTTTGAAGGTGGCAAAAAGTGTCTAAGGCCGTTGACTTTAAAGCTGATTGCTGACGAGGTGGGTGTTCACGAATCAACAGTGAGCCGTGCAGTAAACGGAAAGTATATGCAAAGTCCAAGGGGAGTATTCGAGCTTAAATTCTTTTTTAGTAGTGGGGTTTCTAATCACGAGGGTGATGGTTTAGCGTCAGAGAGCATTAAAAGCATGATTCAAGATATGATCGATAAGGAAAATCCGAAAAAGCCTTTGAGTGATCAGTTGATTGCAGATCTGTTGCAGAACCAAGGGATCAATATTTCTAGGCGAACAGTTGCAAAGTACCGGGATGAAATGAATATACAAGCTTCATCAAAAAGAAAACGTTTTTAAGCTTCAAAATTCAAGGTTTATTACAAACGTAGATCCACCACTATTTTTTGTAGAGAAAAAATAGTGGTGGATTTATATTTACCTATTGCAAATAAAAATTCCATATATTACAATAAGGATGAGAATATTTTTTTGAAGCTACTGGGACTAAAAATGACTACAGGGACAAAAAGTGCCCAATTACTTTTGATAAAAAAGACTTACAACGATAGGGGGGATAGAATGAAAAAGGTACAAAATAGTATATTCGATATAGACGCCATGATTGAGCTACAAAAGAAGATTATTCCTGATCTGCATGATACCTTTATCGAACGCTACAATATACTGAGATTGATCCATTATTATCAGCCCGTTGGCAGAAGGCAGTTATCGAGTATCCTAGATATAGGGGAGCGGGTAATCCGTGGAGAAGTATCACTGTTACGGGACCAAGGATTGATAGAAATCAATGCTGAAGGAATGAAGATCACAGATATTGGAGAGAATACCCTAGAGGGTTTGAACTTTTTTATCCACAGGTTTAAGGGGTTAAGAGATGTGGAAGAAGAGGTTGCTAGAAAGCTAAAAATCAAAAAGGTCATAGTTGTTCCTGGCATACTGCAGGACGAAGAAATCGCATTGAAAGAGGTAGGTAAAACTGCTGGGAATTATTTAAAGAGTATGTTACAGGGCAAAATGATTATTGGAATTACAGGTGGAGGCACCATGGCTGCCTTAGCGGAAGAGATGACAAAGGAACAGGGTAAATCCCATGATGTGGTGGTTGTACCTGCTAGGGGTGGACTTGGAAAAGATGTAGATAAGCAATCGAATACGATTGCAGCAAAATTAGCAAATAAACTGGGTGGTACCTATAAACTCTTTCATATGTCAGATAACATTGATAAAAATCTTCTGCCTTCTTTATTTGGAAATCCTATGATCAAGGATGTCGTAGAGTATATTGAGAAAATTCAAGTACTTATTTTTGGTATAGGACGAGCGGATAAGATGGCATTCCGTAGGGGATTAGACCCTGTAGAAGTACAAGATTTGATAGACAGTGGAGCTGTTTCAGAAGCATTTGGCTATTATTTTAATAAGAATGGTGAAACCGTGCGAGAAGTGAGTACTATTGGAATGAGTCTAGAAAAATTTAAAAAGCTAAATTATATCATAGGGGTTGCGGTTGGGGCAGATAAAGCTGAGGCATTGGTGTCAATCAGCAATTTAAATCCGAATCTTGTGATGGTAATTGATGAAAATCTTGCAAAACAAATTCTAAAATAAATTATTTTTTAAGGAGGAATTATTATGGGAGTAAAAGTTGGTATTAATGGTTTTGGAAGAATTGGAAGGAATGCATTTAAGATCGCATTTGAAGGGAATAATGATTTTGAAATTGTAGCAATCAATGATTTAACTGACGCTGCAACATTAGCACACCTTTTAAAATATGATAGCTGCTTTGGAAAATTCGAAGGAACTGTCGAAGCAAAAGATGGTGCGCTCATCGTAAATGGCAAAGAAGTAAAAATCCTAGCTGAAAGAGATCCAGCTAATTTACCATGGAGAGAACTAGGCGTAGATATCGTAGTAGAATCAACAGGAGTATTTACTCAGAAAGAAAAAGCCATTAAGCATATCGAAGCGGGCGCTAAGAAGGTAATTATTTCTGCACCAGCGAAAAATGAAGATATCACCATTGTCATGGGTGTCAATGAAAAGGATTATGATCCACAAAACCATCATGTGGTGTCCAATGCATCTTGTACAACCAACTGTCTAGCTCCTTTTGCAAAAATTATTGATGAGAAGTATGGTATTAATAAAGGATTAATGACAACAATTCACTCCTATACCAACGATCAGCGGATATTAGATTTACCACATTCGGATTTAAGAAGAGCAAGGGCAGCAGCAGAATCAATCATCCCAACGACAACAGGTGCAGCAAAGGCGGTTGCTCTAGTATTACCGCAGTTGAAGGGTAAGTTGAATGGTTTTGCCATGAGGGTGCCAACACCAACTGTATCGGTGGTAGATATCGTATTTGAACTGGCAAAGTCAACAACGGCTGAAGAAGTAAACCAGGCATTAAGGGAAGCAGCAGAAGGTGAATTGGAAGGAATCATGGGCTTTAGTGATGAACCATTGGTATCTATCGACTATAGAAAAGATCCAAGATCCTCTATTATTGACGGATTATCTACCATGGTCATTGGAGACAACATGTTAAAGATTGTTTCCTGGTATGATAATGAGTGGGGTTATTCCAGCAGAGTTGTTGATTTAATCAACTATATGATTCAAAAAGGTCTTTAAGTAAAGGGAATACCAATCCAGCGGATTGGTATTCATATTAACATATCCTAACACTGAAACGATTGACGTGCAGGAAATAGTATGTTACATATAGTTAAGTAAGATACATTATTCTTTAAGATTAGGGGTGTAGGTATGCTGAATAAAAAGACAATAGAAAATATTGATGTTACTGGTAAAAGAGTATTGGTTCGTTGTGATTTTAATGTGCCTATGGATGAAAACAAAAATATTACTGATGATATTCGTATCCGAGGCGCCTTGCCAACCATCCAGTATTTGATGGAAAAAGGTGCAAAGGTAATTCTTATGTCCCACTTAGGTAGACCCAAGGGGGAACCTAACAAAAAATATAGCTTAGAGCCTGTGGCGAAGAGATTGGCAGGATTATTAGGCAAAGAGGTCATCTTTGCAGCCGATGATATGGTGGTTGGTGAAAACGCAAAAAAGGCAGCCGCAGAGATGAAAGATGGGGAAGTTCTTCTACTTGAGAATGTACGATTTAGAAAAGAAGAAGAGAAAAACAATCCTGAATTTTCGAAAGAACTTGCGAGCCTAGGCGAATTATTCGTAAACGATGCCTTCGGTACAGCCCATAGAGCCCATTCGTCTACAGCTGGGATTGCAGACTATCTTCCATGTGTGTCAGGGTATTTGATTGAAAAAGAAATAGATATCATGGGCAAAGCCCTACATAACCCTGAAAGACCCTTTGTAGCGATTCTAGGGGGTGCAAAGGTTTCTGATAAGATAGGTGTCATCAAAAATTTACTTGAAAAAGTAGATGCTTTGATTATTGGAGGGGGTATGGCATTTACCTTCTTAAAAGCCAAGGGTCTTGAAGTAGGGAAATCATTGTTAGAGACGGATAAAATTGATCTAGCAAAAGAACTGATGGAAATAGCAGAAGCAAAAGGTGTAAAGCTCTTGCTCCCAGTAGATGTGGTAGTAGCTAGTGAATTTAAAGCAGATGCAGCCCATGAAACTGTCGGAGTAGGGAATATTCCTACTGATAAGATGGGATTAGATATTGGTATGGCTACTGTAAAGATTTTTGAAGATGAAATTAAATGTGCGCAAACCATCATATGGAATGGCCCTATGGGTGTCTTTGAAATGCCAGCCTTTGCTGTAGGAACGAAGGATGTAGCTAAGGCTCTCGCTGAAAGCAAAGGGACAACGATCATTGGTGGTGGAGACAGTGCTGCTGCTGTTGAACAACTAGGATTTGCTGATCAGATGAGTCATATATCTACTGGTGGAGGTGCTTCTTTAGAGTTTTTAGAGGGTATTGAGCTGCCAGGTATTGCAGTCATTCAGGATAAGTAGGAGGTAAGCTATGAGAATACCTATCATTGCAGGAAATTGGAAAATGCATAAAACAATCAATGAAGCGGTACAATTTATTAGTGATATCAAAGAGAAGATACAAGGAACAGATGTAGAAGTAGTAATTTGTGCACCATTTACACTCCTTCTACCATTAAAGGGAGCAGTAGAGGGAAGCCAAATCAAGTTAGCAGCACAGAATATGCATTGGGAAAATCAAGGGGCCTTTACAGGAGAGATATCACCTCTAATGCTTCAGGATATTGGCATCGATTATTGTATTATCGGACACTCTGAACGAAGACAGTATTTTGGAGAAACCGACGAAACAGTCAATAAGAAAATTCACTCTGCCTTAAAACATGATATTAAACCTATTTTCTGTGTTGGGGAAACCTTAGAGGAGAGAGAATTGGGGAAAACCGATGAAATCGTTAAGCATCAAATTCAAAAAGGCTTGGAGACGGTATCTGCAGATGATGTGACCAAAATCGTTATTGCCTATGAACCAATCTGGGCTATCGGCACAGGTAAAACGGCAACACCAGAGCAAGCCAATGAAGTGATATATCAGATTAGAGAAACCATTAAGGATCTTTATGGTGAAGAAATCTACACGGAAATCCGTATTCAGTACGGCGGTAGTGTTAAAGGTTCTAATGCCGAAGAAATTATGAACCAAGAAGACATTGATGGTGCTTTGGTAGGCGGCGCAAGCTTGCTTGCTGATGAATTTGTTCAAATCGTTAACTTCTAAATTGAAAGGAGAAGATACATATGCCAACAACAATAATAGATGTTTTTGCAAGAGAAATATTAGATTCAAGGGGAAATCCTACTGTGGAGGTCGAAGTTTACCTAGAGGACGGATCCATGGGAAGAGCAATGGTACCATCCGGTGCATCCACTGGTGCATTTGAAGCAGTAGAGTTAAGAGATGGAGACAAGGAACGTTACCTGGGTAAAGGGGTATTGAATGCTGTTGAAAATGTAAACGACATTATTGCTCCTGAAATCATCGGTATGGATGCAGTTGATCAAGTGGCTGTAGACATGGAAATGATTGGATTAGATGGTACTGAGAACAAAGGAAAGTTAGGCGCCAATGCGATTCTGGGGGTATCTATGGCTGTAGCAAGGGCTTCTGCTGAATCCCTTGGATTACCTTTATTCCAATATCTTGGTGGTGTTAATGGAAAAACATTGCCTGTGCCTATGATGAACATCCTAAATGGTGGTAAGCATGCGGACAATAACGTTGATATTCAAGAGTTTATGGTCATGCCGGTAGGTGCTCCGAGCTTCAGAGAAGGCTTAAGAATGGGCGCAGAAATCTTCCATAGTTTAAAGAAAGTTCTCCAGGGAAAAGGTTTAAATACAGCAGTTGGTGATGAGGGTGGTTTTGCTCCTAATTTAACATCCAATGAAGAAGCATTAGAGGTTATCATCGAAGCGATTCAGAACGCTGGATATACACCAGGTAAAGATGTAATGTTAGCTTTAGATGTAGCGGCAACGGAGTTATTTGATAAGAATGAAAATAATTACAACCTTGCTGGCGAAGGTGTTGTGAAAACTTCAGAGCAAATGGTTGATTTCTATGAGCATCTTGTAACTAAGTTTCCAATTATATCTATTGAAGACGGCCTAGATGAAGAAGACTGGGCAGGATGGAAACTCCTTACAGATAGATTGGGTAAAAAGATTCAAGTGGTTGGAGATGACCTATTTGTAACCAATACATCTAGACTGGAGAGAGGTATTGCGTCCAAAACAGCAAATTCCATACTGATCAAGTTAAATCAGATCGGTACAATTACTGAAACACTAGATGCTATCGAAATGGCAAAACGTGCTGGTTATACTGCTGTAATCTCCCATAGATCTGGGGAAACAGAAGATTCTATCATTGCTGATTTGGTTGTTGCAGTAAATGCAGGCCAAATTAAGACAGGGGCACCATCCAGAACAGATCGTGTTGCGAAATACAACCAGCTTCTAAGAATAGAAGAAATGCTGGATTATACTTCAAAATACGCGGGTATGAATGCTTTTTACAATTTAAGATAGAAGGTATAACTGTAAAAAATTATAACAATAATATAGGGATAGAAGAGCTATCCCTATATTATTGTTGTTTTTATATTTTTAGAGATTTCTTTGGTGCCTTCTGATGAGTTTCGATAGCAACATGGGGATTGTTTTCCAAAATATATGTAACGGCTAAATTTAAATGGATAAATAGGGACAGGGGATAATATTTATTGATTTTAAAAATTAGCTATGTTAAAATATGTATGTTAATTATACAGAGGAGGTGGAAAAATGAGGATTTTACTAATGATCGTTCAAGTTATTGCTAGTCTTATTCTAATTGGAAGTATCTTACTTCAATCAGGAAAAAGTGCAGGTTTGTCAGGAGCGATTGGTGGTGGAGCGGAGCAACTTTGGGGTAAACAAAAGGGTAGAGGTTTAGAAGAACTTCTGAGTAAGGTTACAACAATTGGAGCAATCGTATTTATCATCAATTCGATCATATTAATTAGAATTTTCTAATAGAAACACCAGAGTCTGTTGTAACAGGTTTTGAATATAAAGGAGGCATCAAGGATGAATTATGCGTTATTAGCGCCTATTGTAGGGGTAATCGCTCTAGCTTTCGCATATATACTTACTGCGAAAATTAATCAAGTAGATGTCGGAACTGATAGAATGAAGGAAATTGCTTCATATATCCATGAAGGTTCTATGGCGTTCTTAACTAGAGAATATAAGGCCCTTGTTATATTTGCAGGGATTTTATTTGTTGTAATCGGTGTAGGTTTAAATAGCTGGTTGACTGCTATTTGTTTCCTTATAGGGGCTTTTTTCTCAGCCCTTGCAGGATTTTTTGGAATGCAGGTTGCTACGAAGGCCAATGTTAGAACTGCCAATGCTGCAAGAGAAAGTGGTATGAACAAAGCTTTAAGTGTTGCCTTCAATGGTGGTGCCGTAATGGGTATGTGCGTTGTTGGTTTAGGTATCATTGGTGTTGGTGGTCTTTATTACCTTATTGGAGACCCAGGCATTATCACAGGATTTGGTTTAGGTGCATCATCTATCGCACTATTTGGTCGTGTAGGTGGTGGTATTTATACGAAGGCGGCAGATGTTGGTGCTGACCTCGTTGGTAAGGTAGAAGCAGGTATCCCGGAAGACGATCCAAGAAACCCAGCGGTTATTGCAGATAATGTTGGGGATAATGTTGGAGACGTTGCAGGTATGGGAGCGGACTTATTCGAATCATATGTAGGTTCTATTATTTCTGCGATCACGCTAGGAGTAATCATTCCAAGCATCGATCCAGTACAAGGGGCAATGTTCCCATTAGCGTTAGCTTCATTAGGCATTATTGCTTCTATCATCGGTTCTTTATTTGTTAAAGGTGATGAAAACACAAATCCACACAGCGCATTAAAAATGGGTACATATGTAGCTGGTGGTATCGTTATTGTTGGTGCATTCTTCTTAAGTAAAAGTATATTTGGCGATTTAAACGCTTTCTGGGCAATTTTCTTTGGCTTGGTTGTCGGTACCGCTATCGGTCAAATCACAGAGATATATACTTCTAGTGATTACAAGTCTGTTAAAAAGATTGCACAACAGTCAGAAACAGGCCCTGCAACAACGATTATCAGTGGTTTGGCAGTAGGTATGTTCTCTACAGCTTGGCCAATCATGTTAATCTCTGCAGGAATCCTTGCAGCTCATCATTTCTTCGGGTTGTATGGTATTGCTTTAGCCGCAGTAGGAATGCTTTCTACAACGGGTATCACCGTAGCTGTAGATGCGTATGGTCCGATTGCTGATAATGCAGGCGGTATTGCAGAAATGTCAGAACTTCCAAAATCAGTTCGTGCGATTACGGATAAACTAGATGCAGTAGGTAATACAACAGCTGCCATCGGTAAAGGTTTTGCCATTGGCTCAGCGGCTTTAACAGCCCTAGCGTTATTTGCATCCTATTCTCAAGTTGTAAAGTTAGAAAAGATTGATATCTTAAATCCATTGGTTGTAGTAGGTTTACTGATTGGCGGTATGTTACCGTTCCTATTCTCTGCGATGACAATGGAATCTGTAGGTAAGGCTGCTTTCGAAATGATCGAGGAAGTAAGAAGACAGTTTAGAACAATTCCTGGTATTATGGAAGGTACAGCGAAACCTGATTATGCACGATGTGTTGATATCAGTACAGCAGCAGCATTAAAAGAAATGCTTGTTCCTGGAGTCATGGCTGTATTGGCACCAGTGGCGACAGGATTAATTCTTGGACCAGAAGCCCTAGGCGGTTTGTTAGCTGGTTCCCTAGTATCAGGAGTATTGATGGCTATTTTTATGGCCAATGCTGGTGGCGCTTGGGACAACGCAAAAAAATATATCGAAGAAGGAAATCATGGTGGCAAGGGTAGTGATCCTCATAAGGCTGCCGTTGTTGGAGATACTGTAGGAGACCCATTTAAAGATACATCTGGTCCTTCTATCAACATCTTAATCAAACTAATGACTATCGTTGCATTGGTATTTGCACCTTTGTTCTTGAAGTATGGCGGAGTATTATTTAAGTAATATAGAAACGAAAAGTCCTGTCTTAAGCTTAAGACAGGACTTTTCGTTTTAATCATGGGTAGGCTATGTTATAATAAGGAATATGGTATTTTATTCCTGAAGAGGTGAAAGAGGTTGTATGAAATGATTATAGATAAAGTAATATTATATGAGAGAGGAATACTTGTTTTTATGATGTATCTTGCTCTGATGAATGGGTATGGTTTGATTGCTATGGGTCTTGACAAGCACTATGCTAAGAGTCATAAACATAGAATTAGTGAAAAAAGCTTATTTTTAACGGCTGCCCTGGGTGGGGCATTAGGTGTTCTGATGGGGATGAAATTATTTCGCCATAAGACCCTCCATAAAAGTTTTAGTGTTGGTGTGCCGGGGCTGATAATTTTGAACATCGCTGTTTTCCTGACAATTGGCTATTGCTTTTTTTCGTAATATTAGAAACCAATGGGTTGATAGTGGGTATTACCTGGGAAATAGACAGGATGAGTATTTGTCAGGATGGCTTGAAATTGAAAAAAAATATTAAAGATTCAATAGGATGATGAGTTATTTAGATGAAGTACCACCACAATTTTATAAAATATTGGGTGAAGAAGATATCATAGATATAATTATCCCAAATTGGGGTAAAATATAGATGTGTATTTGGATATAATTAGGTATTTAATAGATTGGAGGAATGACATTGAGCATTCGAGACAAAATTTTAGAATTTATGAGGGAAACGGCCTATAGTCCAATGTTAGATATGGAATTGGCCAATGTGTTTGAAATAGGATCTGAGGGTATTGAAGAGTTCTATTCTATTTTAGAGCACATGGAGCAAAGGGGAGAAATTATCAAAACAAAGAAGAATAGATATGCTGCCCCTGAGCGAATGAATTTGATGGTAGGAAAGTTACAACAGCATGCAAAGGGTTTTGGTTTTTTGCTTTCAGAATTACCAGAGTACTCCGATGTTTTTATTCCTGCCAATGATTTAAATGGCGCTATGCATGGCGATCGGATTGTGGCCAGGGTCGCAAAGCGAAGCAATGACGGGAAAAAGTGTGAGGGAGAAGTTATTCGAATTATCGAGAGGGTTAACAAGGAAATTGTGGGAACCTTTGAGAGCAGCAAAAACTTTGGCTTTGTCGTAGCGGATGATCGAAGACTAAATATGGATATATACATACCTAAAAGTGAGTTTAATGGGGCAATGGATGGCTTCAAGGTAGTTTGTGAGATTACCCGTTGGCCGGAAGCTCGAAGAAACCCTGAGGGCAAGGTTATTGAGGTCATCGGACATAAGGATGATGTAGGAACGGATATCGTCTCTATTATAAGAAAATACAAACTACCAGAGGAATTCCCTAAAAAAGTTGAGGATGAAGCTGAGGCAATCCCAGAGACCATACCAGAAGAAGAAATTGCAAGAAGAAGAGATTTGAGAAATGAAGAGATCGTTACCATTGATGGTGCCGATGCAAAAGATTTAGATGATGCTGTTTCAGTAAAAAAGCTGCCCAATGGAAATTATCTTTTAGGGGTTCACATTGCAGACGTAACCTATTATGTAAAAGAAGGAAAACCATTAGACAAAGAAGCCTTAAAAAGAGCTACCAGTGTCTACTTAGTGGATCGGGTTATTCCGATGCTGCCGAGAAAACTATCCAATGGTATGTGTAGTTTGAATCCGAGAGTAGATCGTCTTACTTTATCGGCAAATATGGAAATAGATCCAAAGGGACAGGTTGTACAACACGAAATTTACGAGAGTGTTATCAATACCTGTGAGAGAATGACCTATACAGATGTATCTGATATTTTGGAAAAACAAGATGAGGAATTGTTAAAGCGTTATGATTATCTTGTGGATCATTTTAAACGTATGGAGGAACTGTGTAGAATACTAAGAAAAAGAAGAGATGATAGAGGAAATATTGACTTTGATTTCGATGAGGCGAAAATTGTTCTTGATGAAAGCGGAAAACCTATTGATATCAAGAGGTATGAAAGAAGGATTGCCAATCGAATCATCGAAGAATTTATGCTGGTTTGTAATGAAACAGTGGCAGAGCATTACTATTTGAAAAATATTCCCTTTGTATATCGTATCCACGAAGAGCCGAATATGGAGAAAATTGAAGCTTTCAATAAATTTATTCATAACTTTGGTTATCACCTAAAGGGTGTGCATACAGAGGTACATCCAAAGGCTCTCCAAGATCTTCTAAAGAAGGTAGAAGGGCAAAAGGAAGAGCGAATTATCAATACACTTATGCTTCGTTCTTTAAAACAAGCGAAGTATTCTCCTGTATGCAGCGGACACTTCGGATTGGCAGCTCAGTACTATTCTCACTTCACATCACCAATTCGAAGATATCCTGATCTGCAGATACATCGGATTATACGGGAAAGCTTAGCAGGAAAAATCGATCAAAAACGAATTGAGCAATTAAAGAGCATTGTAGCCATCGCTGCGGAGAAGTCTTCAGAAAGAGAAAGAACGGCAGAGGAAGCTGAAAGAGACACAGATGATCTAAAGAAGACCGAATATATGAGCTATCATATTAATGAAGAGTTTGATGGCATCATTAGTAGTGTTACCTCCTTTGGTATGTTTATCGAGCTGGAGAATACCATAGAAGGATTGGTACGAATTAGCTCATTGGTAGATGACTACTATATCTATGATCAGGAGCAACATTTATTTAGGGGAGAAAGAACCAAAAAGACCTTCCGGATCGGTGATGCAGTAAGGGTAAGGGTGACAAAGACAGATATTACGCAGAGAGAAATAGATTTTGTGTTGGTTTAGTAGATGAAGAGGCACACAGCAGTGTGCCTTCTTTATGACAAAAAAGATGAAATGAATATGGAATCTGAAGGAGGTCATGAACATGGCTTATAAATTGGTGGTTAGCGATATGGATGGAACCTTATTAAACAGTAAAGGAAAGGTTTCCAAAGAAACAGAAAGTGTATTGAAAGAGCTTATGATGAAGGGTGTGCATGTGGCTGTGGCTACAGGCCGAATTTATACATCTGCCAAAGTATATGCGAAATATCTTGGACTTAAAACCCCTATCATTGCATGTAATGGTGCTATTGTTAGGAACCTTAGTGATGGTTCTACGATTTATGAAAATCACATTACTCGGGAAGATTGTATGAAAGTATTAGATATTTGTAAGAAATACAACTTGTATTTTCACTTTTACACAAATGATATCTTTTATACAGAAAGCTTAGAGTTCGCTTCAATTAAGTATTCTGAATGGAACAAGACTTTGAAAGAGGAAGATCAAATAGATATCCGCCTAGTCAAAGACCCTTATGCTGTTGTGCGAAATAGCGAGGAAGAATTCTACAAGTTTGTCATCATTGATAACAACAAGGAGTTGCTCGAAGTGGTTCGAGGGGAGATCACAACCATTCCTACCTTAGAATGTAGTAAATCCTGGTATAATAATATCGAGATCATGAACAAAGGCGTTAGCAAAGGCACTGCTGTTGAAAGTTTGGCAAAATCCCTAGGGGTGATGCCAGAGGAAGTGATTTGCTTTGGCGATAATGAAAATGACATCAGTATGCTCCAGTATGCTGGATTGGGTGTTGCTATGGGGAATGCAGAAGATTATGTGAAGTCCAAAGCGAAATATGTGACTGATTCCAATGATCATGATGGCGTGGCGAATGCATTGAAGAAGTTTGTTTTATAGGGTTTAAATGGGCAAAGCTTGCGTATATATAGATTATAACCAGTACAAGGGGGATGTTGTGCATGGGCATTGTCTATGGATTTCTTTTAATTATGATACTATTACTGATTGTGGAGATTTTATCCATTGCACTGAAACTCACAGGTTTGGACATGGAAAAAGCGCGTTTTCAAGTTATCTCTATCATTACGAATACGGGCTTTACAACCCGAGAGTCAGAATTAATAACGCAGCATCCTTCTCGACGAAAAATTGCTCAGGTTCTCATGCTGATCAGCTACGTAGGTACGGCTACTTTGATCGGCCTGATTATTAACATCATCACCCTTATGGCATCTGGTGAAAAAATTCTTTATATCACTTTAGGATGT
Organism: uncultured Anaerosolibacter sp.; assembly: GCA_937948705.1. Next base: position 23,619 of record CALECF010000126.1, read on the forward strand.
GTAATGCTAATTTTAATCGCTTTATGGCTTGCAAAGAACAGATGGTTAATTGTGAAAATGGAGCAGTTTATTGAAAAGAGACTAGAGAAGCAAATGCACAGAAACAAAAGATATAAAACTGTCGAAGAAGTACTAAAGCTTAACGATGAATATGGTGTAGCAGAGTTTGTGATCGGAGAAAGAAACCGGCTGATAGGCGTATCCCTAGAGGCATCAGGTCTGAAGCAAACATATATACAAGTATTAAATGTGGATAGGGGTTCCCATATGGTTCATTTCCCTAGCAGTAAATTTGTCTTTCAGCAGGGGGATAAAGTCGTGGTCTATGGTAAATTATATAATATAAAGGAACTGGTCATGGAAAAGACCTATGAAGAATATGCCATTTGACATGTTGCGAAATCTATGTTATGATACTTACTAGACCTTAAATGAGATTACCTTTTGGAGTGGGTGTTTGTATGGGAGAAGGAAAATCAATAGCTAATAATAAAAAAGCATATCATGATTATTTTATTGAGGAAACCTACGAAGCAGGGATTGTTTTAACAGGTACTGAGGTTAAATCCATCCGCTTAGGTAGAATCAATTTAAAGGATAGCTATGCAGAAGTAGACCATAGAGAGCTTTATATCTATAATATGCATATCAGCCCTTATGAGCAAGGCAACATATTCAATGTTGATCCTGTGAGGAAGAGAAAATTACTGATGCATAGGAAAGAAATAGCAAAACTCTTAGGCTATACTACCCAGCAGGGGCACACCTTAGTACCGACAAAGGTATACATCAATAGCAGGGGTCTTGTAAAGTTACAGTTGGCTGTTGCCAAAGGAAAGAAGCTTTATGATAAGCGAGATGACATCGCGAAAAAAGAAGCAAACCGACGTATTCAGCAGGAGTTAAAAGAAAGACAAAAATCCTATTAAAATAATGATTTCAACTGATTGAAAGCATTCTTCTACTGTGATTGCAAGGCAGGTTTATCTGCTTTGACATATATATCATGGGGGCGTACAGGCTTCGACGGGGGTGTGGAGTCAGGAGTAGCGAGTGGAGGTTTTTCCTTGGGGTCCGCCTTAAAAAACTGGGGAAATAAAGATAAACGCAAACAATAATTACGCTTTAGCAGCTTAATAGCTGCTCGTTCTGCCTAGACTGCCTACGGTTTAGGGTCAGGGCGTCGACTAGTAGGGAACTACCGAGGGGTTGTCTCGACCCAAAGGTGGAACAATTGGGACTGGTTGATCGCAAAGCCTGTCATTGGGCGCTGCAGGATACGAGAAACTAAAACAATGACTGCACTCGGAGAAGCTGTTGGCAAAGGACTTTCGGACAGGGGTTCGATTCAAAAAGAGTCGCCTTGTGGCGTGAGCTACAAGTGAAAATCTGGCTTGATCGGTGAAACCGTAACGTAAAGACGACGGCAATGCCGAGGGGTATGTGGAGTAATCCAACAGCTCTGTATCGACTTATAGGCATCCTACAGGGATGTACTAGGATGGAAGTCAAAGACCATATTACGACTTTCATAATACGCCAGAGAAGTTAAGCAACAGGGTTACAGACGAAGAATCGTCTCCTTAACTTCAAGATATAGTCAGCACCATTGGAAACAATGGAATGATGTGTCCCCTCGCCTCCACCAATCAAGAGAAAAGGAATGGGTAGTTCAAACTACTCATTCCTTTTCCATTTTTATATTGTCATGAATCTATTGTAAAAATCCTCTTTAGCCTATTAACCAGTCCTTAATTGTAAAATGAAATTCCATAGTCGTAGATATCATTGAATCAGTTTTTGTTAAGAAAATCTTAGATTTTTCACTATAGATTTTTATCTTACAAAGGATCAATTAATAATTTATAGTTGGGTGAAAAGGTAGAGGGGATAACCCCTTTTCTTTTTTAATTGATTGATTTCTTTTTTTAGTATTGATACGGTTAAGAAGCTGGTGGTAATACATAAAGGGGGATTACCATGTCAAAATACTTAACCTTTGACCAACGTCTTGATATTGAGATTGGTCTAAAAGAGCACCTTTCCTTTGGTATGATTGCACAAAAGCTTGGTAAGGATCGAACAACGATTTCTAAGGAAATTAAGCGTAATCATATTATTAAGAAGACCGGATATGCCGGATGGTCATATAATGCCTGCAGGCATCGACTTTCCTGTAATCAATCAGGGATATGTGATGTGTGCAAATATAAAGCAAAATCATACTGTAAGCTTTGCAAACTTTGCAATGAAGAATGTAATCATTTTGAGGAAGAAGTATGTATTAGCAAGTTTAAGCCACCTTATGTTTGCAATGGATGTGATCAGATTGATAAATGTACCTTGGCGAAGCCATTTTATAGTGCCGTTGATGCTCATAATGTTTTTTCTGAAAAATTATCAGAGGCTCGAAGTGGAATCATTACCAATGAATTAGAAATATCAAGAATCAACACCTTGATTACTCCTTTGATTCGAAAGGGCCAGTCAATTCATCAGATATATGTGAATCATGTAGATGTTCTTATGTGTAGTGAAAAAACTCTCTACAACTATGTGGATGCGTGTTTGTTTGATGTCAGAAACATTGATTTACCACGTAAAGTCAAATATCGCCCTCGTTACAAGAAACCAGAGTTTAAAGTAGATAGAAGTTGTCGTATAGGTCGTAATTACAAAGACTTCTGCGAGTTCATTGAAAAGAATCCTGATTATGGTGTAGTACAAATGGACTCCGTCATTGGAACCCAAGGAGGTAAGGTGCTCTTGACAATACACTTCGTAAATTGCAGTTTCATGATGGCATTCTTGAGAAAAGCCAACACATCTCAATCTGTCATTGATGTGTTTGATGAACTCCAGAGGACTCTTGGAAGGGTAGCTTATAGTAAACTATTTCCTGTTATTCTAACGGATAATGGAAGTGAATTTTCAAATCCTAAAGCCATTGAACTTGGGACAGATGAAATACGAAAAAGTCATGTATTTTATTGTGATCCAAGCTCTCCCCACCAAAAAGGTGCCATCGAAGTCAACCACTCATTGATTAGAAGAATTCTGCCAAAAGGTAAGTCCTTTGATGACTTGACGCAGGAAGATATCCTTTTGGTAATGAACCATGTGAACTCTTACAAACGTAAAAAGCTGAACGACAAGAGTCCCTACGACGCGTTCAGCTTTTACTACGGAGAAGATATCTTGGGCAAGTTGGGTTATGCCTCAGTTGCAGCTGAAGATATTAACTTAACACCAAAACTTCTCAAAAGATAATCTGTAAAAACGAACAAACGCCACCAGCAGATTAAATAACTTCATTAGCTGGAATAGGGGTGGATTTTCCGATTACAAAAAATTCGACCGAAGACCGACCTCTATTTCTCATGGACTTTTATTCATGCTTACACAAGAATTATAACAAATTTGGAGCAAATAGAGTAATCCACCTATGGAAATTTGTTTTCAAAAAGGGATATTCAATTACAAAAGGTGCATTTCGTTTACAAAACTAAACTTTCAAATACAAAACGGGATTCTTGCAGTACAAACGGGAAATTCGTGCTTCATTTTTCCCCTATTAACCAGTATACAGAATGAATCAATAAAAATATGACTAAAAACAGTATATATTTATTGATAAACAATAAAATTTATGCTAAAATCAAATAAACAATAAATAAGTGAGGTGCTTAATGTGAAACAAGTTTCAACACTATTTCTAAAGGTAGTAGTTTTTCTTATCGCGATTCCAGTACTTGCTTTGTGCATATTTTTCATACCTGGATTTGTAAACTACTTACCCTATCCCATTTTAATCGGTGTATATGCAACGGCGATATCGTATTTCTTTGCCCTGTATCAGACTCTAAAACTTTTAACCTATATTGATAAGAGCAAAGCTTTCTCGGAATTATCTGTAAAGGCTTTAAAGAATATAAAATACTGTGCGATCACAATCAGTGTTATATATTCAGCAATCATACCATTCTTAGTTCCCATAGCAGATGCGGACGACGCCCCAGGCCTCGCAGGAAT
>CALECF010000127.1 GCA_937948705.1 uncultured Anaerosolibacter sp.
AAAGTAGGGGAGGATACTTCTATTTCTCGGATTATTCATCTGATAGAGGAGGCGAGTACCACGAGAGCGCCTATACAGAATATTGCCGATATCTATGCAGACAAATTGGTACCCTATTCCTTCCTGCTATCAGGATTGGTATATCTTGTTACCGCTGATTTCGTTCGAGCAGTGACCATTCTTATTGTTGCCTGTCCCTGCGCTGCAGGGCTGGCAACACCTACAGCTTTGGCAGCGGCCTTAGGAAATGCAGCAAAAAGAGGGATCTTGATCAAGGGCGGCAAGTATTTAGAAGAAATAGGACAAGTGGGTACGGTGCTCTTTGACAAAACAGGAACCCTTACAAAAGGGAAACCCTATGTGACTTCCATTTCTATGCTGGATCAGGCGGTTAATCAGGAGGAAACCATGTATTTAGCGGCATGCTGTGAACAGGGCAATCGACATCCCCTTGCAACCGCTGTGGTCAGTAAAGCAGTAGAAATGGGAATAAAGCCAGAAACACCTGAAGAGGTAGAGGTAGTGGTAGGGCGAGGGGTGATCGCCGCCATAAAGGAGAATGAAATCATTCTGGGTAGTAAACGAATGATGATGGAACAGCATATTGATACCTCCGTTGGGTTAGCGGTTGAAGAAAAAATGAAGACTCAGGGAGAGACGACCATCTATATGGCAAGAAACCGAACTTTGGTTGCCCTCATTGGCATCAAGGATGTGGTAAAGGAAGAAAGTGCAGGAGCAGTGGAAGGTTTAAAGCAAAAAGGAATCGAAAATATAGCCATGATCACAGGGGATCACCAGGCTACGGCAGAGGCAATCGCTGTTCCTCTGGGGATTGAAAATATCTATAGTGATGTCCTTCCTGAAGGGAAGGCAGCCATTGTTCGACAGGAACAAGAGAAAGGCAGGAAGGTACTGATGGTAGGGGATGGGGTGAACGATTCTCCTGCCCTTGCTATTGCTGATGTTGGGGTTGCCATGGGAACAGGGGGGACAGATATTGCCATCGAAACGGCGGATATCGTCTTGGCAGGAGACGATCCCCAAAAAATTGTAGAGGCCATCGATATCAGTAGAAAAACCATTGGTGTGATAAAACAAAGCTATGGTATTGCCATTGGTATTAATGCCCTAGGGGTCATCCTTGGAGCCGGAAGACTGATTTCACCATTTATGGCCGCCATCTTACATAATCTCAGTACGGTGGGTGTAGTACTAAATTCTAGTAGATTATTAAAATATGAGCCGGAGAAAAAAAGTAATAAAATGTAAAAATACACATAATTATTGCCTAATAATCACTTTATTAGGCAATAATTATGTGTAAGCCGTAGGTCGAATAATGCAAATAGGAATTACTTGCAACTAGAAAAGATGTATGGTATATTCTAGGTAGGTAAACGAATAGCACTTCGTTTCCACCCATTTAGGCAGCAGCAGTCTTGCTGCTGTATTTTTTAGAGAATCTATTACATAGAAAGGAGTTTTTGCGATGAAAAGAAAAGGGAAGATTTTGGTTACAATGATTCTGGTATTAACAATGGTATTGTCCGCAGGATGCGCAAAACAAAATACACCACCAGCGCAAGTAGAAGCAGCAGGTGAAAAACTATTCGTATATGCAAGTTTTTATCCAATGTACGATTTTGCCAAAAAAATTGGCGGGGATAAGGTAGATGTTCGTATGATGGTGCCGCCGGGAGTGGAGGCTCATGATTGGGAGCCTACAGCGAAGATGATGGGAGAACTTGAAAAAGCTCATGTGCTTGTTTATAATGGATTAGAGATGGAGCCTTGGGCAGAAAAGCTTTTGGGGTCTATTCAGAATGACAAATTAATAGCCGTGGAAGCCTCAGCCGGAATCAAGTTCCTTAAGGCCGAGGAAGAAGAGGACCATGAAGAAGATTTTGAATGGAGCGGTGTGTATACCTTAGAAAAAGGAACCTACTCTTTTGTTTTCAAAGAAAGCGAAGATGAATCGATGAATATTGTATTCCTGGATTTTGAAAAAATGAAGAGAGACCGTGACGAAGCAGAACATGAAGCAGAGCATGTACTGGAAGACCATGGGAAAAAGATACAGGCAGAAGGAGCCTTTACAATAAAGCATAAGGCGGCCTATGAACTGCAGTTAAATGAAGCGGGTACAAAGTTTACTGTAAAAGTGGAAACTCCAGGGACATACATTACTTTCATGGAACACTTACCAGAGGAATTCGAACTCCAGCTGTTAGATGAGGCAGGCAATGTGGTCGAACCCACTGATGAAGAAGAGCATGGAGAGGGGCATCATCATGGAGAATACGATCCCCATGTATGGTTAAACCCTATGAACGCTATGAAGCAAGCAGAAAACATCAAAAATGCATTAGTACAGGCCGATGAAGCCAATCGAGATTATTATGAAGCAAACTATAAAGAGTTTTCAGAAAACTTAAGCGCATTAGACGATAAATTTAAGCAGGAATTGGGTAATTTAAAGCGAAAAGAAATAGTAGTTGCCCATGCAGCTTTTGGATACTTAACAGATGCCTATGACTTAAAACAAATTGCTATTCGGGGCATTTCACCTCAAGAAGAGCCTAGTGCTACTAAAATGGCAGAAATTAGCAAATTTGCAAAAGCCAATGATGTGAAATTTATTTTCTTTGAAACCTTAACCAGTCCAAGGCTGGCAGAGGTATTGGCAAGAGAGGTAGGGGCCCAAACCATGGTATTGAACCCTCTGGAAGGATTAACGGAGGATGAGATAAAGGCTGGAAAGGATTATATTTCAGTCATGGAGGACAATTTAGAAAGATTGAAAAAAGCGTTGGGAGAATAAACAATGAAAAAAGTAATTCAATTGAAGGATGTATCCTTTGGATATGATGGAAACACCGTATTAGAAAAGATCAACTTAGATATATTTGAAGGCGACTACTTGGGTATTGTGGGACCAAATGGTTCTGCAAAAAGTACCCTTTTAAAGCTGATATTGAATATTTTGAAGCCTCAAGAAGGTAGTATCAAGCTATTTGATCTGGAGCAACATCACTTTAAAGACTGGGGAAAGCTGGGGTATGTTCCTCAAAAGGCCACATCCTTTAACAGCAGCTTCCCTGCTACCGTAGAAGAGGTGGTAGGAGCCAACCTCTATCCTCTGATCGGTCTTTTTAAACCCATCGGAAAGAAATATAAAGAAATGATTTATGAAGCCCTTCAGGTAGTAGGTATGGAATCCTATGGAAAGCGCTTAATTGGAAATCTTTCCGGTGGACAGCAGCAGAAGGTTTTTATTGCCAGAACTCTTGTCAGCTCTCCTAGGGTTATCGTGCTGGATGAGCCTACGGTAGGGATTGATCTAAAATCCCAGGGAGAGTTTTATCAACTGCTGGAGAAACTGAATAAAGAAATGAATATGACCATCGTAATGGTATCCCACGATGTAGGTGTGATCACGGAAAAGGTAAACCGTGTAGCCTGCATGGGGGATAAGCGGCTTGTCACACACCACAGCTGCTGCAATATTCCTTTCAATGAAGTGCTGACCCAGTTCTACGGAGATAAAATGAAGTTGATGGTTCATAAACACAATCATTGATATAAAAGGAGTCGTATAATGTTAGAAATTTTACAATATAGCTTTATGCAAAGAGCTTTACTGGCGGGTATGATTATAGGAATCCTATGTCCTCTCATCGGTATTTTCATAGTGCTTCGGCGAATGTCACTCATTGGAGATTGTTTGTCCCATGTAGCCTTAGCCGGTATTGCCGCAGGGATTCTAACGGGGATCTATCCCTTAGCCATGGCTTTGGGCGCCTCCGTTGTGGCAGCATTAGCCATAGAAAGACTTAGAAAAGCCTATGAACAGTATGCAGAACTAGCCATTGCCATCATTTTATCTGCAGGGATTGGCACTGCGGTGGTACTGATCAGTATGGCCAAGTCCTTTAATGTAGATTTATTTGGATATCTTTTCGGCAGCATTACCACTGTGCTACCAGAGGACTTGAGAGTCATTTCCTTTTTGGGTCTCTTTATTATCATTTCTGTGGTATTACTATATAAAGAACTATTCTATATCGCCTTTGATGAGGAAGCCGCTGTGTTGTCTGGTATTCCTGTTCGATGGATTAATATCTTTTTTATTGTTGTAGTTGCTGCTACGATCACCTTATCCATGAGAATTGTAGGGGTGCTGTTGGT
>CALECF010000128.1 GCA_937948705.1 uncultured Anaerosolibacter sp.
TGAAATGAAGGTGAATGGATCGGTTGTGGAAGCAAAGCATGAAGAGAGTCTTCAGGCGATTGTTTATGTTCCGAAGAATCCTCTGAAGGCAGGGCCCTATAAAGTAGACCTTACGGTAGCATTTAAAGGGTGGGAAAAGACTTTTAATCAAAGCTGGCAATTTTCTATCAGTGAAAATGCCATTGCTGCTTTACCAGCGCCAGCAGAGGATCAAAAGCAGGTACTAGAGTATGTAAATCAATACAGAAAGTTCATGGGATTACAGGAGTTACAGCTAAATGATAGTCTGAATGCTGCAGCTTTAGCCCACGCTAACTACATGGCGATGAACAAGCAGATTACCCATGAGCAATTTGCCAATGCCAAGGGGTTTACTGGCATTAAGCCTTGGGATCGGGTAGGTGCTTTTGGATATGGAGGAAGCCTGGTGGGTGAAAACCTCAGTTTGGGAAACAAGGACTATCGGGAATCTATAGATGGATTGGTGGATGCACCCTATCACCGATTGGCCTGGATGAATCCTTTTTTTACAGATTTGGGTTATGGTATGAAGGATCGATATTATACCTATAAGTTTGGTGGAGGTAAGTCTGGAAAAGGTAAAATCATGGTATATCCTATGGAAAACCAAACCGATGTAAATACCACATGGAGTGGCAATGAGAGTCCAAATCCCCTCCGTTTCCATGATAAGAAGGAAAATGTGGGTTACCCAATTACATTTTCCTATTTTACCGATAAAAACATTAGCAAAATAACAATGAGTAAGGCTACGCTAACCAACTCTAGAGGCAGCGTCATCAACACTTATTTGAATACGCCGGATAAGGATCAATGGTTACAGGAAAGCCTGATCCTCATTCCATCCAGCCCATTGACACCTGGGGAGAAGCATACAGTTACCCTAAAGGGGAAAATAGAATTTGACGATAAAACTTCAGAAATTATTGATAGAACGTGGAGCTTTACAACCGCATCCACAGCAAAAGATATAAACAAGTGGATTAGCCGTACGTCTTATGAGGATATTCGAGGGCATTGGGCACAAAAGGATATCATAGATTTAGAAAAAAGAGGGATTGTTACTGCTAAAACAGGCAACAACTTTAGGCCCGATGACAGGATTACCAGGGCAGAATTTGCAGAATTTGTAGTAAAGGGCCTAGGGATAGAGATTAAAGCATATGAGGGAAGCTTAAAGGATGTGCGTACCACAACCAATAAGTCCTTATATATTGAAGCCGCTTATCGAGAAGGAATTGTTCGAGGGATGGGCAATGGGAGCTATGAGCCAGGAAGACTGATCACAAGGGAAGAAATTTCTGTAATGGTAATCCGGGCTTTTGAAAAAAAGGGAAATAAAGAGCTACTCAAAGATTTGCCGGAATTAAGCTTTGCGGATAAGGGTTTGGTAAGTCGATGGGCTACGCAGGATGTTCGCGCCGCTAGTAAGTTAGGGATTATACGAGGTAGAAACGGAAACCGCTTTGTGCCAAAGGACAATGCGACAAGGGCAGAGGCAGCCACCATGATAAAACGATTGCTGGAAAAGTTATAGCACTGATAAAAAAGGGATCTTGAGAATATTCTCAAGATCCCTTTTTTATGCGCCTCTGCTGGGGAGTACATTAGGAGATTCTTTGCCGCTCCAAATCCACACCAGTAGAAATCCCGCAACAAAAAGAAATACGACCAATGGGCTTGCACTAGAGGGCAGGATGGCCCTAGAGGATCCCAATATCAAACCTGCAAAAAAATAGGATATCAATGCACGGTATTTTTCATATAATTTGCCCAATAGATTTAACAGTAGAAAGATACCCAACAAACTACCCCCGCCGAAAAAAAGCAGGTTGGTTACTTGCAATTCTTTGATAGAGAAGAGCATTGTATCGTAAAGACCTAGTAAAAGCAATACAGAACTTCCGGGAATACCGGGAATAATCATGGCGGCACTGGAAAAGGCACCCCCCAGCATCAATAGCCACCAGCTCACGTTTTCTATTTCTATTCTCTGACCCAGAGGCTCTGCTACCATCAATAGACCAATTAATATCCCAAGGATCATGGTGATAAATCTTTTCTTGTTGACTTTGGGGCAGCCTCGAACAACGGCTTTAATAGAAGCTAGGAGACAGCCCAACAGAAAAGCCACTGTAGGATCTCGATGGTTTTCGAAAAAGAAAGCAAAGGTAAATCCACCTCCGAAGATGCCTACCAAGATACCGGCAGCCAACGGTAGATAAGGTCGTATATGAAACTTCAACAGATCCTTTAACATTTTCTCATATAGACCAAAAATAAGAAAAACTGTTCCACCGCTCATTCCTGGTAGTACAATAATAAAACCAAGGATAATTCCTTGAATCACTAAGCCCATATACTCCTCCTATAAAAGCAGATGCAGAAAATACATCTTTCCTTTGTATTAAGTCAATGATATTATACCACAAATTGAGGGTTTCAAAACTGGTGTGCTTAGGATTCTTATTTTTTAAAATATATAGATGTGAGACTGAGAAACCTAACCTATGACCATTTATTCGCCTAAAGACGTAGGGGTCGACCTATGTGTCGTCCCGTTAAATATTAAACTTCCCCGGCACACATCTATAATGTAATGCCAGCCTCTTCTAAGGTCACCATCTCCCGCACCATATACGTGGAAGCTTCGATAAAGTTAAAGGCAAGGGCAGCGCCACTACCTTCTCCTAGACGAAGATCCATGTCAAACATGGGCTTGAGGCCCAGTAGCGCTGTGGCGCTTGCTGCTCCTTTTTCTGCAGAACTGTGGGAGGGAATCAGGAAATCTTTTACCTTGGGAGCCAATGTGACAGCAATCAATGCTGCAGCAGTGGAAATAAACCCATCTACGACTACCGGAATCCGATGGGCTGCTGCAGCGATCATGGTTCCCGCCATCCCGCCGATCTCAAAGCCCCCCACCTTAGCCAGAACATCAATACCATCTTTTGGGTTAGGATCATTACACGCAATGGCACGACGAATCACATCGGCTTTATGGGACAATCTATCTAGGGACAAACCTGCACCAATCCCAACCACCTCCGAGGGATCAAAGCCGCCGAGAACGGAAAGGATGGCAGCACTGGCAGTGGTGTTGGCGATGCCCATCTCACCGGTGCCAATCAAGTTTTTACCTTTGCAAATTTGCTCCCTCGTAATCTCAATGCCGATTTCCAAAGCCTGGATCGCCTCTGCTCTTGACATTGCAGGCTTCTTTGCCATATTGTCTGTACCATATCGTATTTTCCGATGGATCACACCAGGGGCATCTACATCAACGGCTACCCCCATATCCACTACGACCACATCGGCACGGGCCTGTTTTGCAAAGGCACACACCCCCGTCACACCTCTTGCGAAGTTGGGAGTTTGAATGGCTGTGATGATCTGTTCATTTGGTGCTACTCCTTCTGCATAGACACCATGATCTGCGGACATCACAATAATCACCTTTTGATCTACCCTTGGAAATGGATTCTCGGTAATACCGGCTAGCTGTACGGCTAAATCTTCCATTCTACCTAGGCTTCCGAGAGGCTTTACCAGATGATCTATCCGATCCCTTGTTTGCTTCATCACCTCTTGATTTAATGCTCCAATGTTTTCAATGGTTTGTGTGAACAGCTTCATGCGTTTTCCTCCTCGTGTAATTTCATGGAAAAATAAAAGAAAAAGTTCATGATTGATTTGTATGCAAATCAATCATGAACTTTACCATCATTCACAGAATTAAGATTTCTATAGGCAGGTCTCCTGGCTCAGGTTCAACGTTTTGCACCCCTTCCCGGAAACCCAGTGGTTACTTGTGCAAAACTCCTCTTTACAGTGGTGGGACCGCTGAAGTATTTCACTTCATTCCCTATTCTCCCCGAAGGGCACCTATAGTGTAGATTTAATTACATATTTAATTCAATAAAACGAAGCTTTTTTTGA
>CALECF010000129.1 GCA_937948705.1 uncultured Anaerosolibacter sp.
TATTTGCATAATCTCCAACCGGCAGTTTGCTTCTGAGTATCTTTGCTCCTAAGCTTAGCAGCTGAGCATTTTCGACTTTGTGTTTACTAATTTGTTGCCTCGTATCTTCTATGATAGTCAATATGTATTTCTCCTTTCTCCAGGGTAGCGATGAACTACCCCGGCACTATTGGGATAAGAAGGTCATTTGTGATATGCTATACTTATCCTTTTCAGATTAGAGTTGCTGTTTATTAATAATTAAGCGTCGGTTTTGTGGACATTTCAGCTACCCACTTATCACCATTGCTGGCTAGGCTCGGAAGAATTTCTTTTGCCCATTAAGACTTCCAGCGTGACCACCCTTTACTTTCCCTCTTTCAAGAACCACCGACTTAACACGCTCTCCCAATGGTGCTCAATTACTAAACGGTATAATATCTAAATTAACAGTTACTTCTTTATCAGCCACCACAACATTTATATATGGACCGACAATTGCACGTATATCCTCTCTGAATACTTTCTCATTCGCATTTCCATCACTTAAATGAAGTAATATTACATTATCCAATTGAGTAGTCATATTTGCCTCTATGAAGCCTTTGCAAGTCTCTAATTCCATATGAGACTGTAAAACTCTGTCCCTAAGGCTCTTAATTGTATTGCCAGAGTTCATACGTTCATCAATGATCTTCTGGCTATAATTACATTCAATCATGATATGGTTAAGTTTTAGTTTTTTGAAATTCTGTTTTATGTACTCCGTATCAGAAGCGAATAATAAGGATCCCATTTCCCGGTGCCGGATGATAAAACCATAGCATTCAACATCATGCACACACTCAAAAGGCGTTATATTAAAGCCACCGATTTGATACCAATAACCAAATTTAACTACAATTTGATTTTCATATTTTTGAATGATTGATTTGTGGGTTTCTTCGCTTGCATATATTGGTATGCCACATTTCAGATATTCCCCTGCATAGCCGAAGTGGTCTTTATGGGAATGACTCGCAATAACACCGACGATTTTTAGGATGTCGAACGATAAGGCTTGCTTGACAAATTTAAATGGAATACCGCATTCAATTACAAGACACTCGTTGTTATTTTCTAGTAAATAGCAATTACCAATACTTCCACTATCCAACACAGTCAATTTCATTCAGTTCACCTCTTTTCAATTTCCAAACAAATCCACCGGCTTGTTTTCTTACTTTGCCGGGCTTGTATTCGGTCCTATATGCGACTTGCTGAATATTTCTCCTGCATATTCCGGTTTTTAAACCCGCTACTGCGCAATTCGGATATTCTCCAATCAATTCTCCGCTAATAGTGAATTGCAAAACAGGAATGCACGATTCTTTATTTCGATCCAACATCCGCTTTATCATGTTTGGATTGTTTTTAAGAGTTTCTTTATGATGCACAGTGCTATGTATCCATTCTAGATTATCAATGCGGTTATTCTGTTTGTTCTCGTCTTTATGGTGTACTTCCATCTCGATATATGAGGTTAGTGGCATAAATGCCTCTGCTACAAGCCTATGTATTCTTGTATGCCTCTCACATTTTTCTCCATTTCTAAGGACGACGGCTAAATAGTCGCCCTTAGAATTCTTATTAGACAGAACACGTCCATCCCTATTTGCTTTAAAGCTTTTTAACCTGCCGTAATTTGAAATTTGATAGACTCCCTCAAAACCCTTTATGTCTCTCCATATTTCTTGCATTAAATCACCCCTGCATCCATTCTGGTACATCTTCAGCTGATGTTGCTTTTGCCTTTTTATCCTTTGTCTTTTCCTGTTTCTTAGGCTCATCAACTACTTCACCGTGTACAACTTCTGGTTCGATAAACTCTTCTGTATTAGCGTTAGTTTGGATATCGTGTTGTACTTCATTTGCTACGAAATCAATATTCTCATTTTCAGTAGTATCATTAAAAGTTTCAGTTAAATTGCCATCATCGGAAGAATTAATAAAGTTCTTGCAAGCACGATTAATAACCGTCTTCTTTGCCATCTGATCAGCGAACTCATTATGTACATCTGTCGCCTTCTTCTCATCGTATCCTTTGCCTTTACCCCATGCTTTCTTAATCTGAGCTATATTCATGATCTCTACATAATGACCTTCATCAGTCTCTAAGATTGCATATGCTCCTTTGATCTTCTCGTTATCAATGTTCATGAAATCTTGAACATGCTCATCTATTACATAGAGACCATTTTCAATATGGTATTTAAAAGAGTCTCCTTCATAGATTATCTGAGCATAAGGAGTCTTTTTTATACCTACTCTCTTTGCAACTGCCATGGTGCCTTGGTATGAACGCATCAAAGTGAGCTTGTCTCCATATGCAACGAAGTAACATTGCTTTTTCATAGGATTGAGTCCTTGCACAGTCATATCGATAAGAGCTGATGCAATGCTCTGTTTTGTACATACCTGCAATGCCGGAACCTGTGTCCAATCATTCCCTTGTCTCTTACTTACTGTCAGATCCTTGATAATCAAATATGCACTATTCAAAGCATTTGCTACGCTGTAGTTCTGAGGGAATGTTAGCCCAAGCTCTTCCTTATGTGCTAATTGAGTTGATAGTTGATCTATGAATTTATTATCTATGGCTAAATCAGCCGGTGTTTGTGTTGCTACTGCGTTTTTATCTGTCATTATCATTTACCTCCATTATTGATAGTCTGTTGTAGTATCCGGGGAAGGCTTTTTCTGCTCCTTCATTAACGTCTTCAGGATATACTGAGTATCTAGAACCACTACGAGTTAGTACGTCCTTATAATCTCCCATATCTTCAATGTTTACTATAGGAGAAGTGTGTATAAAAGCACCGTCTGGGAAAGAAGGGTGTCCGTACACCTCTCCATTTAAAACTTTGCAACCAAGTTCAGGAGCTTGAAACATATTTGCAACTCTGATCTCAATAAACCAATTCTTAAATACTATCATTACTTATTCACCACCTTCAGCTCTGGATCCTCGGTAACTGATAAAGTAATTAGTTGACAGTCCATATCCGGAATATTGAAATCATTAATCCGTTCAGCATTGTCCAGGAAGACCGGCACCGATACATCGTAAATACTTTGCAGTGCCTGGATGATATCTAATTCAGCTAATATCTTATGACCAGAATTAAGAGCACTGCTGTAAGCTTGTCCATTGACTAATGGCTCGCAAATCGGATTGTAACCTCCATTTATCTGGCGCTCGAATAATTTCCATCGAACAATCTTAAAATGAGCATTAATCTTATCTGATAACAGATTGACCTTAGCCTTGTTGAATTCCTCCAGCAAGTAAATCTCGCGCTCTGTCGTTGCGATATCTTGCGATAACCTGCGTTGCTCTGCTTTGAGCTCTTCAACTCTGGCTTTCGCATTGGCAACCGTTTGCTTTCCGGAAAGGATACAGTTCACCGCATCGATCTCGGACTGAATAGATCTCTTCTTTTCAACTATGGCCTGCTTCTTGGAATCATCATCCTTTGTCATATTGAGAGCTATATCAAGATTGCCCTCGGCATTAATCAATGAGTTTTGAGTCGCTTGGTATCTCGAATTGGTTGATAAGTCAACGGAAAACGGAAGCGCTTCAAGTCCCACCTGCAAATTAATCTTATCTGTTTTAAACATGTCAATACGGTTTTTCCCAGACGTAATGCTACCTTCCAAATCCATGGCCTGGATCTTGTATTCCTTAATTGCATCTGACACACTCTTTCCATTCAAATTAATTTCTTTGAGCTTCTTTTCCTTTTCAGCTTCAAATGCCGCTCTCATATCCTCTTTCAAGTTTTCAGGATATTCCTGCTTGCATACAGGGCAAATATTTGCACCCTCAGCCATTTCCTTAGATTTTTCGGTAGTATAATCAGCTCCGAGTTTCTTTAATTGTTCTTCCTTGCCAGCGATTAAGCTTTTTTTATTTTCGAGTTGTTTTTCATCGCTGGAAACCTGACTGATTAGCCTGCTTAACTCTTGGTCTACATCAATGATCTTGCATTGCGCATCTTTCCGAGCATTAATTATGCCGGCGTTCGCATCACGTTCAATCTCCTGCAGCTCACCTTTATACTTTGCAATCTCACTCTTAAGCTGGTTAACCTGTTCGTACACTGATGCATCGGAAGTATCTGCCTCCACCGATGCTAGCTGATCCCTGAGTTCCTGCAGTTTAATCTCAGCAGCTGAATAATCCTTCTCAACGATTGATTTCGATACCTCGTCTATTCTGGCCGGAATTTCTTCAAGTTTCTTTTTATTCTCCAGGAGGGCCTTTTTATCCCTACTTAGAATTTCCTCGGATGTAAACTGTGCCAACTGATCTGCCAGCGGTTGAAATTTAGGATCCGTAGCCAACACATCTGTATCCGTCATATCAGAAACCAACTTAAATAAAGTCTTACGACGATCTACTGCTTTTTGTGCCATAAAGGCATTGGTATTACTTACGTACTTAAATACTTCTTCAGGTACAATTGTTTCTATGTATGCCTTGAATTCCTTCTC
>CALECF010000130.1 GCA_937948705.1 uncultured Anaerosolibacter sp.
ATACTGCTCACTCATGGACATGGAGATCATATTGGAGGTATCGCGGACATCCTCGTAAAAAACAAGGTTCCTGTTATGATTCATGGAGAAGATGCATACCTATTGAAGGATGCAGAAAAAAATCTATCTAGTTTTATGAGCGGACCTAATATTGAAATTGAGGCAGATCGAATGCTAGAAGATCAAGATATAATCGAACTAGGTAATCTTAAATTAAAAGTACTGCATACACCAGGACATACCCTCGGTAGTATATGTATTTTTGGTGATGATGTGGTATTTACCGGAGACACGCTATTTGCTAACTCTATTGGAAGAACAGACTTAGAAGGTGGTTCTTTTAAGAGCATTATCCAATCTATTCTCTTAAAGCTTTATACGTTGCCAGATGAAACGAAGGTTATGCCTGGTCACGGACCTGCTTCAACAATAAGCATCGAAAAACTTACGAATCCATTTGTAAACCAATAGGAAAATGCATAGCCCTCTAAAGAACTGGTCAGAATAAGAAAAGATATATTCTATAGGAGGGCTGATTTACATATGGAGAAAAAGATTGGATTCTACTTAGGAAATAAAAATATGAATCAATTTACCGACATTGACTTCCATGATTTTACTGATATGGTGCAGTCGGGATTAGCTGATGAAGAAATAGCAAGAGAAATAGGAATTAGTGAAAACTATGTAAGAAAGTTAAAAAATGAAATGACAATTCGTTATTAGTTTAGGGTGATCAAAATGATAAAAGTTTTATTACAGGGCCATGATTATCAGTATGAGGTATTAGAATTACTGAAAATTTTTATGAAGGCTACAGATATTGAATTTATTGATTGTGAAGCTTTGGTAGATTGCCAAAGCTTTTTGTTAGTAGTTGTTCTCTATGAAAAAGAGCAGCAAATCAGACTTCACACAGTGATCAAAAAAAATAATGAAATATTGCATGAAGATACTAGGAACATAGAAAAGCAGCCCTTCAGTACAATGGAACTGACAAGAGAAATTAAAAAAACCATAAAACTAAGTATTTATGAAGTAATCAGTAATACCTTTAATAGGTTTCCCGAGTGGGGGATTTTAACAGGTATTAGACCTACAAAAATTGTTCATGAACTCATGGATCACAATTATAAACCCCATGAGATTGAAAAGATTCTATCTAATAAATATAGAGTAAATGAAGAAAAGCGTAAATTATTAATAGATATTGCAGTTACTGAAAGACCTTTTATCGTTAACAATAGGAAAAATCAGGTCAGTCTTTATATTAGTATACCTTTCTGCCCTACGCGATGCGTATACTGCTCCTTTCCATCTAATCCTTTAAACCAAGGACATCGGCACGTAGAGCAATACATGGATGCCTTGATCTATGAGATCACTGAGGTAGCAACATTGGTTCGAGATTGTGGAAAAGAAATAGAGACCCTATATATTGGCGGGGGTACGCCAACTTCTTTAGATGCAGGTAATATAAATAAACTAATGACTGCTATCAGTGAAAACATAGATCTTTCAGCTTTGAAAGAAATTACTGTAGAAGCAGGTAGACCAGATACCATCGACAGAGAAAAATTAGAGATTTTGAAATCCTATGGTGTGAATCGAATTAGCATCAATCCGCAAACCATGAATGTACAGACACTCCAGCAAATTGGTCGAGCGCATTCGCCAAAAGAAATTATTGAAGCCTTTTTTCTAGCAAAAGAAATAGGCTTTGAAACCATAAACATGGACGTCATAGTGGGTTTACCCGGTGAAGACTGTGCTGAAGTTGAACATACCATGAAGGCCTTAGAAGAATTATCTCCTGAGAATATTACTGTCCACACCCTTGCTATAAAGCGTGCGTCTAATTTGAGAGAAAAGCTTGATGACTATCAACTGGCGAGGGAAGAAGAAGTAAAAGACATGTTAAAAATAACAAGAGCGTATACTGAAAAAATGGGGATGAACCCTTATTATTTGTATAGACAAAAATTCATGGTAGGAAATTTAGAGAATACTGGGTATTGCAAGCCTACCCATGAATGCATCTATAACATTCAGATCATGGAAGAAAGACAAAGCATACTAGCAATGGGTGCTGGCGCGATTTCTAAGATTGTATATCCTAAAGAAAATCGACTAGAAAGAGTACCAAACTTGACAAATGTGGAACAATATATCCAAAGAGTGAAGGAAATGGTCGAAAGAAAAAGAAAAGAAATGATGAATTCTTAAGCCATATATTGACAGACCACATGCGCTACATTATAATATAAGGAAATTAGGTAAAAAATGCAATGACAGGGAACAGTAGGTATAGTTCAGTTTTCAGCGATTTGGGAAATGGTGAGAGCCCAATAATGATGGCTATATTGAAGACACCTTAGAGCAGGTTATCTGAATCTACAGTAGGATAACACGCATACCGGCGTTAAGGGTAAAAGTGGGATTTTCCAAATAGGGTGGTACCGCGGGATATAAAACTTCTCGTCCCTGTCAACAATAGGGATGTTGAGTTTTTTTTGTTTTATCAATTTTAGGATTAGGGAGGGTTATTATGAATATTCAAGCTCCAAGAGGGACAAAAGATGTATTGCCATCAGAAGTATACAAATGGAATTATGTAGAAAGCTTATTTAGAGAAGCTTGTGAAAAATTTGGATATAAGGAAATCAGAACCCCTATTTTCGAACATACAGAGCTTTTTCATAGA
>CALECF010000131.1 GCA_937948705.1 uncultured Anaerosolibacter sp.
CTTAGGGACATTAACGGTACGATCATATCATCGTTGCCGGAGTAGATATAGAAGCCTTCAGGGACAAGTCGCGCGATTTCTGCAACCTGTGAGATATTTCCACTGGCTTCCTTTACGCCCTGAATGTTTGGATGTTTTGCCAGTGTTGCGATGGTAGCAGGTAAAATGTTAAGACCTGTTCTTCCTGGTACATTGTATAGGATTATAGGAATATTTACCGCGTCGGCAATGGCTGTAAAATGTGCAATTAAGCCATTTTGAGTGGCTTTGTTATAGTAAGGTGTAATAACCAGTAGACCATCAGCACCTACTGATTCTGCATATTTGCTCATTTCTACTGCATGGGCGGTACAGTTGCTTCCAGTTCCTGCAATTACAGGAATTCTACGGTTAATCTTTTCTATTACAAAACGAATGGTTTCTTTTTGCTCTTCTTCGCTCATGGTGGAGGATTCGCCAGTAGTGCCACATACAATAATTGCATCTGTACCTTGGTCCACGTGCCAGTTTAGAAGCTCCTCTATTTTAGGAAAATCAATTTTGTTATTTTGAAATGGTGTAACCAGTGCCACACCGGATCCGGTAAACAAAGCCATTGTACTCATCCTCTCCTTATATTTATTATCAGTATATTGTTTTCGTGAGCAGGGGTGTATATTACTGGAGATTCTTTACAAGCAGTTCTGCAATTTGAATGGCATTGGTGGCAGCACCCTTACGAATATTGTCTGCAACAACCCACAGATTAAGTCCATTTTCTACACTGAAATCTCTTCGGATTCTGCCTACGTATACGGCATCGGTACCTGCAGCAGTTCTAGCTAAAGGATAAAGGTTACTACTTGGATCATCTTGGACAACAATTCCTGGACTTTGGTTAAGTAGTTCTAGCACATCCTTTAATTCGAAGGGTTTCTCTAATTCCACATTGACAGATTCACTATGACAGTTCATGACAGGAACTCGAACGGTTGTAGCTGTAATTTTTAGTTCATAATCACCGAAAATCTTTTGTGTTTCTAGGATCATTTTCATTTCTTCCTTTGTATAACCATTCTCCTGGAATACGTCTATATGGGGAAGGCAATTGTTTGCGATTGGATGGGGATAAGCAGCCATAAGATCGTTACCCTTCAAACCTTCTTCCAGATCAGCAACACCTTTTACACCTGTACCTGAAACGGATTGATATGTGGAGTAGATAATTCGCTTGATACCATAGTTTTCATGAAGTGGCTTTAAGGCTACAACTGCTTGAATGGTAGAGCAATTTGGATTTGCGATGATGCCTTTATTCCAAGATATATCTTGTGGATTTACTTCCGGCACGACTAGGGGGACATCCGCATTCATTCTCCAGGCACTGCTATTGTCTACTACAGTTACGCCTTTGGAAGCGGCAATGGGTGCAAATGTGGTACTGATATCTCCACCAGCGGAAAATAAAGCAATATCAATGGGCCGATCAAAAGAAGTCTCCGTAAGTTCTTCGACGATATATTCGTGACCTTTACAAACTACCTTCTCACCAGCAGATTTTGCTGATGCAAATAGGTATAGATTTTCATATGGAAAATTCCTCTCTTCTAAAACCTTTAAAAATGTTCTTCCTACCATTCCTGTAGCACCTACTACAGCTAAATTAACTTTTCTCATTGTTGATCCTCCTCTTGTTATATGTTCTATTAAATTGATTTTCCTATTTCGACACGGATGCCTGCTTTGGCTAAACGATGAAGTTCATCCTTGTCTGCTTGATCATCTGTAATTAACAAATCGATAGGTGCCAAGTCACTTACTTTGGCAAAGGTAGATCGGCCAATTTTTCGATAGTCAGCAATAATGATATTTTGTCTTGTGCACTGGATAACTGTTTTTACAAAATCAGCACTGTCTAAAGTAGAAGTACTGACACCAAAGGTACTGCTAATCCCTGCACAGGGAATAAAAGCTTTGTCAAAATAGTAGTTACGGAGCTCATTTACGGCACGGGAGCCTAAAATATTACCGCGAAAGTTTTTTATTCTTCCTCCAATAAGGATCGTTTCAATATTGGGGAGTAAAGAGAGCTCTTTTGCAACATCTAAGGAATTGGTAACAATTGTTATACTTTTATCTTTGATAATGGGAATCATCAACAGGGCGATGGTGCTTCCCATAAGCATGATGGTATCCCCATTTTCAACAAACTCAGCAGCTCTTTGGGAGATCTTCTTTTTTTCTTCAAAGGCTTCATTTTTTCCAGTCTCCATACTGGGAATCCAACGGGTTTTTTCTACTTTAAGAGCACCGCCATGGGTTTTTTTTAAAAGGCCCTGTTCTTCTAAGGCATTTAAATCCCGACGAATGGTATAGATAGAAACTTGGAAATGATCCACTAACTGCTGTAAATTTACGATTCCTTCTCTTTCAATAAGTTCTTGTATTTTTTTTCTCCGTGCCTCTGTTATCAAAAATCATCACTCCATCTCTCCAATCATTATGATGAACATTTGCTAATAATATTATAATATATTTACAAGGTTTTGGTTACGTTTATATTGAAAAATTATTAAATTTCATAAACAAAAAATACAAAAAAGTGAAGGATGGGTGTATAAATATTGAATCAGAGGCACACCATACTTCACCGGATAGCAAAAGTAGCATCAATGCATATAAAAACGGCATAAGAGTAAAAGGGTACTCTTAGCCGTTCGAA
>CALECF010000132.1 GCA_937948705.1 uncultured Anaerosolibacter sp.
ACCTTCTTCCTACTTATGGAAGATGAGAGTATGATTGAAATCTATCCCGCTGATGAAGATGGCGAAGTGGTTTCAAACAAGCATCAGGGGGTTCGACACTTGGCCTTTGGAACAGATGCCATTGAGGAAGAGTACAAAAATCTTCAAAAGCATAACGTAGAAATCATTGAAGAGCTAAAAGCTAGTCCAAAGGGCGTAAAAACTGTATTTTTCAGAGATATAGAGGGTAATATCCTGCACTTTATTGAAAGACCCGAGCGTCTTTACTAAGCACTTTTCCTCCCTAAAATAGAGATATAGAAGAAAGAAGAACCTGCCTTTTGGTTCTTCTTTCTTTTTTTTATCGTAGAAAATAAAGAATGATAATTCAGATTATTTTTTTTCAGTGCAGGAATTTTGTCCCTAGGCTTAGAACTGTATCAAGACGAGCTATTTGAGATAATCATATTTCTTTATGGTAAAAATCTGATCGCTAGGGGTGCAGTTATGATATTACAAGAGAGTGGCATTACCATTCGGCAGGCTATGGAAATGGATTGTATGGATAAATCTAAGATCATCGCAGGTTATGGTGGGATGGAGAATACAATTACAAGGTTGAATATTATGGCCGATCCAGATATTCTGCATTGGGTAAATGAAGGGGAATTGCTCCTGACAACAGCGTATTCCTTTCGGAAGGATGATGTTGAACTACAGAAAAAACTCATTATGGAATGCAGTAAAAAGAAGTTGGCGGGTATGGGGATTAAAATTTATCCTTACATTGATGGACTTTCGAAAGAAGTCATGGACCTGGCGGACTCCTTAGGCTTTCCTATTATAGATCTTCATTATGCCACAGCTTTTACGGATATCATGACACCTATTTTTAAAGAGATTTTCAACAAGCAGGCAACACTCCTACAAAAAATGGAGGCTGTTCATAATGATCTAATGGGGGTGGTGCTAAAGGGCGGAGGGATTCGAGAAATAATCAAAACCCTAAAGCAGACCATTAAAAATCCCATTATTGTTAGAGATCATCATTTCGATGAATATGTTTACCATGTAGATAAGCATGAAAATGTAGATTATAACTACTTCATTGAACAGAGTAGTATATTTTTTGAAAACAACCATGAAAATAAAAAAATAGATATAAAGACAGAGAAGCTAGATGTAGTGGAGGACCGCCAGTTAAAGAAAGTAATGATTCCGATTATTGTAAAAGGAAGTGTCCAAGGTCATATTTTGGTATGGGATACGATGCGACCTATCAACAATTTAGATAAAGTAGCATTAGAATCTGCATCTACGATTATTGCTCTAGAGTTTTTAAAAAAGAGCTCAGTGTATGAAGTTGAACATCGATATAAATTAGAGTTTTTTGAAAGCCTCATATCTAATGATGAAAGAAGAAAGTCAGCGGCTGTGGGGCGAGGAAACATTTATAAGTTAGATAGCAATGGATATTATCATGTATTAAATATTCGACTGCTCAATATCTGGGATTCGGATAAGAGAAAAAAGCAGGAATCATTGGATAGCTTAAAGGCAAAGTTTATATTGAATTTAGAAAAGACCCTTCAAAGTGAGCAATGGCAGGGGTTAATGATTAGCAAGGAAGAAAAAATATTTATACTTACCATGTCCACCAGTGAGAAAGAAGCCCAACAGCGAGTGAAAAAATATGGGTTTAGAATTGAAAACCTTTGCAAGGAAATCTTTAAAGAAGGAAATTTTGTCATTGGTGTAGGCAGGAACTATAAGGGGTTAGAACAGGTCTATAAGAGTATTAAGGATGCAGATCGAGCCATAGAAGCTGGCATATTGCTGAGTAGGGGCACCATGATATATTTTGAAGATCTGGGTGTATATAAAATTCTTTGTCATGATAGCGTGAAAGAAGAGTTAAATAGTTTCTACCAGCAAACCTTGAAGTCTTTGGTAGAATACGATCGTTGTAAGAATACGGAACTATTAAAAACTCTCCAGGTTTACTTTGAAACGAACGGAAATCTAAAGAAAATGTCAGAGGTACTGTTTACCCATTACAATACGATTCTATATAGGGTACAAAGGATTAAACAAATTACAGGAAAAGATATTGATCATGCAGAAGATCGATTTGATTTAGAAACTGCCTTGAAGATCATGAGAATATTAAAATTTTCCTGATGCTATTCATCTATCCTTTTACACAAAAATAAACAATACCCCTGCCGTTAGACAGGAGCCGTTTTTTAAGCTTGGGATGGTGGGAGATAGCAATGATGAATAGATATTATGAGTGTAGAATGAATGAAAGCAGATCTGTTGTGTCATGAAGTTACAGACGATACAAGTGTATATTAGGAACCTCATCAAAGCTGGAAAACCCCGGGTTCATACTAGGATCGCGTGTTAACACTTCCTTGATTTTATCCGATACAAGGTGCATATAAGGTAAATAAATCAGTTGAAGGACTTCTTGACAAATAGGGTAGTGGCAGGTCAAACAGAAATCTTTTTCTCCTAAAATCTTAAAGCTGGAGAAATGATAGAAAATCAAAGGATTATCATCCACAAACACGCAAGATCTTGTTAGGGATAGTTGATATCCTTCAATATTCCATACAGAAGTGTTTACCCCTTTGCTTCTTACGATATGAACCATCGGAAAAAGGTGAGGCCACTTTTCTACATATCTTTGATCACCGAAAATATCACTGTCAGGATAGCTGGAAGAACTACAGTTTTCTAGACATTGGTCTCTCCACCAGCGGATAGCTTTTCGGGCAATGTAGGTATTTCTACAGCCAACGAAGCCTGTATTAAATTTTCCTGAGGTAGAATAATTATGGGTGAATCGCTTAGAGTACTTATGATCGGTAAGATATAGGCATGCCTGGGGCGCTTCAGTAAATATTGCTTCAGGATTTCCAAAGAAACAAAGATCTGCATCTAAATGGGCAAAGTAGTCGGCAGTTCCGTAATTTTGCATTACAAAATCAAGGGTGATGGCCTTCAAGGTCCAACAAAACTCTATATAAGAGCGGTTTGATTGGGCTGTTTGAATAGCGTCATCTGCTAGATCTTGAAAACGCAGAAGTACAACGTCTGGCAAGTGCATATCTTCAAGTAATTGAAAAGTATCATCTTCAACACACATAATGAAGAGCTTAAAGCTACTACAATGGACCCGTAAGCTTTGATGCATAACAAGGGTTCTGAATATATAGCTGCCCGCTGATGCTACAGTGGTAAAGTGAAAAGTTTTCACAGTCAGGCTCCTTTCATTTTTCTCCTTCTTGTCCTTTAGCTGTTACATACTATGTTTGATATAGAAATCAGGTGCTACAAATAGAACCCTTTGCTTTTAATAAAAGCAAAGGGTTCTATTTGTAGATTACTCTTCTACCAAAGCGATGGCTCGAATAGGGGAACCAGAACCATCTCTTATCTTTAACGGAAGTCCGAAGAAAAGGAATCTTTGATTTAAAACTTTATCAAGATTGCAAAGGTTTTCTGTATTGGTAATGTCATACTCACCGCAGATCAAATGACCAGAAAAATCGATATCATCAGGATGATCGATGGCAGGTGCATCCACACCAATGTTCACGACGCCTCGCTCAGCTAGCCATTGGGCTCCTGCATAGCTTAGGCCAGAATAAGTGGTCTGCCACTTGTCGGTGTTAAAATGGCGATCATAGTGGCCTGTGTAGAGTAGAACGATATCGCCAGATTGAAGGGTTTGACCAGACTTTGCCACAGCCTTTTCCAAATCAGCGGGCTCCATGTAGCGGCTAGGCGGTACATGGGATACATCGATACAGATGGCACTACCCCAGAAATGATGGAGAGGCATTTTATCGATGGTTAAGCCTGAGGGTTTGTACTCCCATACACCGTCACAGTGAGTGCCGCCATGTTCACTGATTAATAGGTTTCTTGCAGAAAAACCAAGTTTTTTACTACCTGTTACAGACATATTCTCCTCATGACTCATATTTGTCATGATAAATGTTTTCTGATGCATTGGAAAAACAGACATTCCTTGATAGATTTCCTGAGAAAGATCAATCAATTTTAAGCCCATAGTTTTTCTCCTTCCTTATATTATGATTCCGAATTATGGGGTTGTACGGGGGATATCATATGAAACCCCTACGTATTCGTCACGTTGTTTTATTATATAAAGTATTGGCTGTAATAAAAAAAATTCCTGCTTACTTTGAAAAACCTAGCAGATTAGGACTTTTTTTGGAGAGAAGATAAAAAAATATAGAACCATTGAAACGAGTATTATCTTGCCTACAAAAGGATGGAAAACACGACAAAAAAAGTCATCAAATTTGTAGAAACAAAACAAATATTATGCATAGTTCTTACTGTGTTGATATTATCTTTTGTCAAAAGTACACAAAGGGTTTTAAGTATATTTTGAGAATTCATTAAATATATAAGATTATGAAAATTAAACAGATACAATAAAAGGAGGACGATGGAATGAATGAGAAACAGTATATCTTAGCTGTTCCAAACTTCAGTGAAGGAAGAAGAAAAGATGTGGTAGAGGCGATCGTAGATGCAGTTAAAAATCTAGAAGGTGTACGTTTGGTTAGCTATGAGCCGGAGCACGATTTTAACCGGACAGTCGTAACCTTGATCGGAGAACCACAACCAATAAAAGAAGCACTTCTTGCTTTGGCAGGGAAGAGCTATGAATTGATCAATATGGAAGAACAACAAGGTACCCATCCAAGAATCGGTGCCCAAGATACCTTGCCAATCTTTCCATTTAAGAATATTACATTGGATGAATGTAAGGCATTGGCTGAAGAAATTGGTGAAGAAGTGTTCAAAAGATATGAGGTGCCTGTATTCTTTTCAGGGGTTAATGCAAGGAATGAGGATAGGAAAGCCCTGTCATTTATACGCAAAGGACAATATGAAGGATTGAAACAGGTAGCCCATACCGATGAGAGAAAACCTGATATTGGTCCAGCAGCTTTGCATCCAACAGCTGGTGCCACCATCGTCAGTGCAGATATGGAAGGATTGACAGCATATAATGTATTTCTAGCTACAGAGAATCTTGATGTTGCCAAGGCTATAGCCAAGGGTGTACGTGGCCCTAGCGGCGGATTTTCCACAATAAGAGCTGTAGGCATCAAATTCCCTGAGCGAGAAGGTACTGTTGTGTCTATGAATATGTTTGATTGTGGAGCGACACCACTCTATCGTGCGTATAACTTTGTTAAAAATGAGGCAGAGAGATATGGAGTAGCGGTTACAGGATCGGAACTAGTGGGACCAGTAAAACTAGACTATTTACTGAATTCTTTGGAATACTTCCTTGGATTAGAGAACCTAAGAAAAGAGCAAATCCTAGAAACCCACTTGATGAAGTAGGGAGATCGGTTGAATGGGTGGATGCTTCACGCTATTTACTTATAGCCAAGTACCGTGTACCGCATACCGAGAAACACAATCTAATCTCACTTAAGTTAGTTCTTAATATCAGTCCGAATAATATAGTATCAAACAATAAAAAGGGGGATACAAAATGAAAGTTGATGTAATGGTAAAAAATGCAAGAATACCTCAAGGAGATGACACTGTCCTTACAAATATTTTGGTTGTTGATGAGAAAATCGTAGGGTTTACACTAAATGCCGACGAAGTAGAGGCCGCAGAAGTGATCGATGCAGAGGGACACCTAACTATCCCAGGATGCTTTGACTCTCATACACACTTTATGGATCCTGGATTCACCCATCGTGAAAACTTTTTAACAGGAACTTCTTCAGCTGCTGCTGGGGGGCTTACTACGATCATGGATATGCCATGCTGCTCGAAGCCATCGGTTAGAGGGGTTGAAGAGTTAGAATCAAAGTTAAATGCTATCAAAGATAAAGCGATCATCGACTATGCAATGTGGGGCGGTGTAACAGGCGAAGATATCCGTGCCGGTAAGAAGCACATTATCAAAGAACAAGCTGACTATGGGGTATGTGCTTTTAAGGTATATATGACACCATCAGTTCCGACTTATGAAAGGGTAACAGATCCTGAAATGCTAGAAGCCTTTAGATGGGTAGCTGAAACAGGATTACCAGTAGGAATCCATGCAGAGAATTTCGCAATGTGTGATTATTTTGTGAAAAAGTTTCAACTAGAAGGTAGAATGGATGGTCCAGCTTGGGCTGAAGCAAGACTTGTTGAAGCTGAGCAAGCAGCGATTGAGCTCGGTATAAATTTTTCAGAAGCATCAGGAGCTAGATTACACATTGTGCATATGAGCTCAGGGATAGGAGCAAAGTTAGTAGGCGCAGCAAAGAAGAGAGGCTTAAACGTTACTTCAGAGACTTGCCCACACTACTTAATGCTCAACTATCAAGATGCTATGACAGAGCACGGATCATTTGCTAAAATTGCACCTCCCCTAAGAACAAAAAAAGATAACGAAGAATTATGGGAAGGATTGCAAAATGGAAGTGTAGACTTTATGGGCACTGACCATGCGCCATATGAAATTGAAACAGAAAAGGCAGCTGAAGGCATGAACATTTGGACATCTTTCCCAGGTATCCCTGGCGTAGAGACTTTAGTACCGATTATGGTCAGTGAAGGCTACAACAAAGGAAGATTAACCTTAACGAGACTGGTAGAGGTGTTGAGCACGAGTCCAGCAAAGCAATATGGATTATATCCGAAAAAAGGAGCAATGTTGATCGGATCAGACGCAGACTTTACAATCATAGACCTTGAGAAAGAATGGACGATCGATCAGAAGAAAACCTACTCCATGGCGAAATATAATCCGCTACATGGAATCCAATTAAAGGGTAAGCCTGTAAAGACTGTAGTTCGTGGAAAACTCGTTTACGATGATAGAGAAGGTATTGTTGGAAAAGAGGGTTACGGTCAATTCGTTAGAAGACAAAGTATTCAAAAATTAGATAAAGCCATCAAGTATTAAAGACAGGGTTAGCCGTTAGCCGGGAAAAACAAAAACCGCTAACTGCTAACTGCTAACATCAATAGATAGGGTATGACAACAATACAGTGAATAGTTGAAGTTTTATGTAAAGAGAATCAATAAGAAGGAGGAGTTTGAAGATGCCAAGACATGCTATTTTGGTAATAGATATGTTAAATGATTTTGTTGGGGAAAAGGCTCCATTACGATGTCCAGGCGGGGAAGAGATCACACCAGATTTACAAAGACTTTTCGAATGGGTAAGGAATCGTAAGGATGATGACATACATCTTGTCCATATTCAAGAAGCCCATCGTAAAAACGATGCAGATTTCCGCGTAAGACCTGTTCATGCAGTAAAGGGAACCTGGGGATCTGATTTTATCCCTGAGCTATATCCTCGAGAAGATGAGTATATCGTCCAAAAGAGAAGGCATAGCGGATTTGCCCATACAGATTTGGACTTATATTTAAGAGAAGAAAAGATGGATACCGTGGTTGTGACAGGGGTCTGGACCAATGTATGTGTAAGAAGTACTGCATCCGATGCCCTATATAATGCATATAAAGTGATTACTCTCAGTGATGGCTGCGCTTCTAAAACAAAAGAAATGCATGAGCATGGACTGGTAGACCTTAGCATATTTACGAAGGTTATGACCATCGATGAATACATCCAGGCCTGGGAAAATGGAGAAGACCCATGGATTGGTGGAGGAGACAAGGAAAACAAGGTGAAATAGTCACTGAAGAAAAGAGGGATTGGAACCATGCGACTGGTTGTAGGAATTACTGGCGGTAGCTGCGCCATTTATGGCGTTGCGCTACTGAAGGCACTAGAGCAATTGAATATTGAGACCCATTTGGTTGTCTCTAGAATGGGACAGTATGTGGTAGAGCACGAGTGTGATATGAAGCTGGAAGAATTAAAAAGCCTTGCAGCTCATTACCATGACAACAACGATTTAGCAGCACCAATTGCCAGCGGTTCCTTCAGAGCTGACGGAATGATTATAGCACCCTGTTCCATGAATACCCTAGGGGCCATTGCCCATGGAATCTCTAACAATCTGGTAACCAGGGCAGCAGATGTAACCATCAAAGAGGGTAGAAGATTGCTTCTTCTCCCTCGGGAAACACCCCTTAGTGTGATTCACCTAGAGAATATGCTAA
Organism: uncultured Anaerosolibacter sp.; assembly: GCA_937948705.1. The sequence continues at coordinate 8,123 of CALECF010000132.1, forward strand.
AATTGGCGAGGCTGGGGGTAAAGATTATGCCAGCTGCACCCGGGTTTTACCATCAGCCTGAGACCATTGGAGATTTGGTGAACATTATGGTAGGGCGAACACTGGATCAAATGGGCATTGAACATCACCTGTCTAAAAGATGGGGCGAAGACTAAAGGTAGAGAGGAGGTAGGAGATGGAGAAACAGATGCTTAGGGCCAGCTTAGAGGGATTGGAGAAAAGTGGACATTTGATGGTTTGTACTGCACCTGTAGACCCTAAATTTGAAATGGGGGCGGTACTGAAATATTTTAAAAATGAAAAGCCCATTCTGTTTAAGAAGGTAAAGGGGAGTAAGATCCCTGTGGTTGGAGGTCTATTTGGGAGTCGCAGCATTTATTATGAGATGCTGGGTGTAACCCATGAAGAAAGAATCGGTCGGATTGCCAATGCCATTGCCAATCCAAAACCCACAAAGCTATTAAAAAATGGCCCTGTCATGGAGAATATTATCACCAAGAATATCAATCTTCCGAGCATGTTGCCAATTCCTACTTTTCATGAAAAGGATTCTTCAAGCTTTATCACTGCAGGGGTAATGGTAGTCAAAGACCCAGAGAGTGGGAAACGATATATTTCTGTAAGACGGTTTCAGATGAATGGCGGCAATAAAATGAGTGCATTGATTGCATCGCCGCTGCTTACAAGGCAGTTTGAAGAGATGGAAGAGCTAAACAAGCCCTTGGAAGTAGCTGTTATTCTCGGATATGATTATTCGTTGCTGTTAGCCTCCCAAATTAGCAGTGAAACCTATGGTATTGATAAATACGAAATTGATAGTGCCCTTCGGGGTGAGCCCTTGGAATTGGTGAAATGTCATAGCGTAGATTTAGAAGTACCAGCCCATGCTGAGTATGTATTTGAAGGGATTATGCCTCCAAATAAAAGGGAGTCAGAGGGGCCTTTTGGAGAATTAATGGGTTACTATGGACCAAAGGGAAGCCATCCTATTATTGAAGTGAAGACAGTCATGCATAGGAATAATCCCATCTTTCAAACAGCATTTCCATGTCGGGAAGAACATTTATCCAATGGTTTAATCCGTGAGGTGGAAATGTTCAGCGATGTGAAGCGGTTGGTGGATGTAAAGGATGTGAATGTAACCGTGGCTGGGGGATGCAGATTCCATGCCGTGGTATCGATTCATAAAAAATTCCAAGGGGATGGCAAAAGTGCTGTTCTTGGAGCATTGAGCAGCAGCAAAGACGTAAAACATGTGGTGGTTGTTGATGATGATATGGATATCTTTGACAAGGATGATATAGAGTTAGCTTTGGCCACAAGGGTCCAGGCTTCTCGAGATGTTACCATCATCCCAGGTGCTTTAGGATCTGGATTAGACCCTTCTCATTCTATACAAGGGGTAACGGATAAAATGGGTATCGATGCCACAAAACCCTTGGGTGAAGAAGGGATTAGATTTCATCGGGCAATCATACCGCAGTTTGAAGAAATTGATATCAATAAATACTTTCCGAATCTAAATCGGTGAGACGGCGTATTAGAACTACCAATAGGTGCCAGTAGTTTACAGCGTTCTATACCATATAAAAAGGTGGTTAATGAGGATGAAACAAGCCTTAGGGATATTTGAAGTGAAGAGTATGGTGGCGGCCATCCAGGCAGCAGATGCCATGGTAAAATCCGCCAGTGTAAAGATCGTAGATTTTAACTTTGTGGGTTCAGGGATTATTTCCGTCATTATCGAGGGGGAGGTAGCCGCGGTGAAGGCAGCTGTAGATAGTGCCATGGCTTCAGCAGGACATCTTGCAGAAGTGATCTCCACCAACGTAATCGCGAGACCTCATGATGAAGTGGAAAAGATTCTTGGATAGAATGATGGGGTGTTGATATGGCAAATCCATTGGCAAAATCAATTTTAGGTAATATTTCAGAAAAAATAGAGCAAACATCAGAGCGAATCTCAGAACATCGTGGCAATCTTAACCCTAGGGAAGAAGAATTACTCAAAGAGGTTATCCGAAAAAATAAGGCTCCAAAGGGGAATGTGGGAGTGGCAAAGCCATTGAAGTGGGATGAATATCTTGAACATCATGGCAGCGAGAAAAGAGGGATCCAACCTGAAATAAAAAAACAACCTAAAACGATGATCAGCTTAGAGGAATTTGGAAATCATCTTTTAAAGAAATAGGTGTGTTGAAATCTTTGGTTGTTTTTGATAAAGCAGGTACTTAGAATTGTCACCTGAGTATAGTGAGGGATGACAGAGGCTTATTTAAAAGAACGATCTGTACTTAAATTTGTGAATGCAATCAATGTAGTAAGGGTGGAGGTGTAAAATGAGAGGTGCAGCTTTGGGATTAATAGAAGCCATTGGCCTTGGCACAGCCGTTACAGCCTTAGATGCGGCATGTAAAACAGCCGATGTAACCCTTGTAGGATATGAAAAGGTGATTGGTGCCGGAAAAGCAGTCAGTGTAACGATACAAATAGTAGGTGATGTAGCCGCGGTACAGGCTGCAGTGAGTGCAGGGACTGCAGCTGGGGAACGTGTAGGTAAAATTTTAGCCACCAGGGTCATCCCACGACCTCACGAGGAAGTGGATGAATTAATAAAGAGATTTGAACAAAATTTAAAGAAAAAAAATAAAAAGGAGGAATAAATATGAGTCAAGCGTTAGGTATGATCGAAACAAAAGGTTTAGTAGGTGCGATAGAGGCTGCGGATGCCATGGTTAAGTCTGCGAATGTAACTTTGGTAGGGTATGAAAAGATAGGCTTTGGTTTGGTAACCGTGATGGTAAGAGGCGATGTAGGTGCAGTAAAAGCCGCAACTGATGCAGGTGCTGAGGCAGCCAGAAGTGTAGGAGAGCTTCATTCAGTTCACGTAATCCCACGACCTCATTCTGAAGTTGAAAGGGTAATCCTAAAGTCAGAATAGGTTTCTAGACACCGACCAGGATAAAGGGGTGTTGAATGAATGAGTCGTACTCTTGTGAAGGAAATTCTTACGGATATAACCAATCGTATCACTGAAGAAGAAGGTAGGAAGACGGGGCAAAACAAATCGGCGGCTCGCCAAAAAAAGAAGATATATGTTCTTTTTACAGGTATAAGTGAGCCCCGAGACCAAACCCTGCTTGAACTTAAAAAACTCAAGAGATATGGGTATCAATTGGTAATTGTCCTATCCAATGAAGTTGAAAAGAGCGTAGGCATAGAGTTTTTCAGAAAAGGAGTATATCCTCAACAAATTATTACTGAGGATTGCCAGGAGAATCTAGTTGGCCTGATGGAAGAAATGGACGCTCTGCTAATGCCTACGCCTACACAAAATATAGCTGCCAAGCTAAGATCTGGAGTACAGGATTCCATAGAATCTATTCTGCTTTGGAAAGCGCTGTGGGATGGGAAACCTGTATGGGCAGATGTTGAAAAAATGAAGTTGCTCCACGGAAAACAAAGCATGAATCCAATGCTGGTGAAAATCGTAGAGGACAACATTTTATTTCTAAAGGAAGTAGGTATTCGTTGTATAGGGGAACAGGATTATATAAAGGAAATGATTGCCCTTTCTTCCGAAGAGATGCCATCCAGAAATGAGACATCAAGTCAGATAACTGAAATTGAGGGGAAACAGGTAATCACTGAAAAAGATGTCTTGGATCTTGTGGGAAAAGCAGAACGAATTTGCATACCGAAGGATAGCATTGTAACGCCATTGGCAAAGGACACCGCTATGGCAAAGAAAATTAAGCTCATTCGAGCATAGTATTCGTGAATCTTCGGGGAGGAGAAAACCTATGAAAATTGGAAGAATTATTGGAACAGTTGTAGCTACGAGAAAAGATGAGCGATTTACAGGACATAAGCTGATGATTACCCAGGGATTGGACCTAGAAGGAAATCCGGAAGGGGATGCGGTGATTGCTGTAGATACGGTAGGTGCTGGAATCGGGGAACTGATTATTTTCACGACGGGTACAGCAGCGCGATATGCTGCGGACAAACCCCAATCTCCCATTGATGCAGCCATTGTGGGTATTATAGATAATATTGACGTCCATGAAGAGCTGCTTAAAAAAAGGGAACCGATGAAATAAGGGGGGGAACAGATGTTTAGCGCTTTGGAAATAAAGAAAGCCATTGAGTATAGAGAGCTTATTGATGTATTGATGGGGGATAGAGTATATGCGGATATTGTCTTGCGAGGAGGCAATGTCATTAATGTTTTAACCAGGGAAGCGTATATTGGGGATGTGGCCATAAAGGGAAAGTATATTTTGATGGTGGGGGATGCTGTAGATTTGATCGGTAGTGAAACCACGGTCATTGATGTGACAGGTAAATATATCTCTCCTGGATTTATAGATTCCCATATGCATTTTGAGAGCAGTATGTTAACCATTTCAGAGTTTTCTAGACTCTCCATTCCTTCGGGGACCACGACCTTGGTGGCAGACCCCCATGAGATTGGAAATGCCCTGGGGCCTATAGGCATGAAAGCCATGGCCGAGGAGGCCAGTGTGGTACCAAATCATGTGCACTTGGTTGTCCCAGCATTAACACCGGATTGTCCTAGTTTGGAGACTGCTGGATACGATATTACATCCAAGGACATGAAGGAAATCTTAAACTATCCAAATGTCATTGGAATTGGAGAACTTCAAGGATTTAGTAATGCCAGACATGTATATAGAAATACACCGGAAATCATAACAGATTTGGTGGCATCCACCATTTATGCCCGAAGCATCGGGAAGATCGTAGATGGTAATGCACCAGAACTCTTTGGTAATGAATTGGCTGCCCATATCATTGCTGCAGGGGGAAAATGTTCTTGCCATGAAACAACCACCAAGGAAGAGTGTGTTGAGAAATTACGTCAAGGTGTTTACGTATTTATGCGGGAAGGTTCTACTCAGAAGAACATGGCGGAGTGTATCCGTGCCGTCACCGAAGAGGGGCTGGATTCAAGAAGGTGTATCTTAGCTACTGATGATATGGTGGCAGAAGACTTAGAAAAGCTAGGACACATGAATGAAATTGTACGAAGGACAATCGTCCAGGGCGTAGACCCTATTGAAGCCATACAGATGGTAACCATTAATCCTGCTACTTATTTTGGCATTGAGGATCGAGGTTGTTTGGCACCAGCAAAGCTCGCGGATATTACCATTATTAGCGACCTTACCAATATGATCGTTGAAGGTGTCTTTGTGGAGGGAAAACTGGCAGCTGTGCAAGGGAAGTTGCTCTTGGACATTCCACAATACACATACCCAGACGCCGTAAAACATTCAGTGAAACGAAAGCCTATATCTGAAGAGGATTTGGTCATACACGCAGGTGGAACAAAAGCTACGGTACGATGTATTGAGCTGATTCCAGATCAAAATTTATCTGAATGTCTGGAGTTTGAATTGAATGTACAAAAAGAATCAGTGCAAGCAGATATCCAAAGAGATGTTCTTTACATTGCCTGTGTAGAACGGTATGGAAGAAATGGAAATATTGGCAAGGCTTTTGTACAGGGCTTCGGACTTAAAACAGGAGCCTTTGCAGAAAGTGTAGCCCATGATACTCATAATATCATCGTAGTGGGAACCAACCTAAAAGACATGACAGCTGCCGTGAATCATGTCATCGAGATGGGCGGGGGTATCGCCGTTGCGAAGAATGGTCGCATCATCAATGATATGCGACTGCCCGTAGGCGGATTGATCACCGATGAATTGTCTGGTCATGAAGTAAGTGAGAAGATCTCTGCCCTAGAGCATTCTGTGAAAAGTGAATTGGGCGGAAAAGTTCATGCACCTTTCATGCATCTATCATTCTTGGCTTTATCAACGAGTCCAAAATGGAAGATTACCGACAAAGGATTGATTGACGTGAATAACTTCACCATATTGCCGCCAGTAAAGCAGTAGAAGGGATTTCACGGGATGGATATGGATTATTTTACTGATGGAATTATAGGATATAAGACCATTGGTGAATGATATTGATTTTGACAGAATATAAAGGGCCTATTCTCAATTCCCCAAGACAGCATAGGCGATTATGAATAGAAAGGAGGGTAGCAGCCAGCGTCAATGTTCATTCTAAAAAATATTGAATCATTAAAGGGGGTAAAGGAATGAGTACACATGCTAAAACAGTACAGCACGGGTTCTTAGAAAAAACCTTTAAGCTGTCAGAGCACAAAACCACTGTAAAAACAGAGGTAATGGCTGGAATCACGACGTTTATGACCATGGCTTATATTATCATTGTTAACCCAGGCATTCTAAGCGCCACAGGAATGGATATAGGTGCACTATTTACAGCTACTTGTTTGTCAGCAGCCGTAGCAACATTGGTAATGGCATTCTATGCCAACTATCCTTTTGCATTAGCGCCTGGTATGGGATTAAATGCATTCTTTGCATTTACTGTTGTATTGGGAATGGGTTATTCTTGGGAATTTGCCCTAACGGCAGTCCTATTTGAGGGTATTATCTTCATCCTCCTAACGTTTTTCAACATCCGGGAAGCCATCATTAACTGTATGCCAATGAACATAAAGCATGCGGTCAGTGTTGGTATTGGATTATTTATCGCTTTCATTGGTTTATCCAACGCAGGCCTTGTAGCTGCCAGTGAGGCAACAAAGGTTACATTGGGAGATATGGGCAGTGCGCCAGTACTTCTTGCTATTATAGGTTTGGTTATTACGGGGGTACTTTTAGCCAAGAATGTAAAGGGTGCCCTTCTCATTGGAATTATGGCAACAACAGCTATTGGTATTCCAATGGGTGTTACACCGATGCCTACTGGCATTATGAGTGCGCCACCATCCTTGGCACCGATTGCATTCAAGTTTGATTTTAGTAGAATTATGAGTCTCGATATGTTAGTCATTATGTTTACATTCTTATTTGTTGATTTATTTGATACATTAGGAACCCTCGTGGGTGTTGCATCGAAAGCAGATATGTTAGATAAAGATGGAAAATTACCAAGAGCAAAACAAGCCCTCTTTGCAGATGCCATAGGCACAACCTTTGGGGCAATGATGGGTACGAGTACAGTTACAACCTATGTAGAAAGTGCTGCAGGGGTAGCTGAAGGTGGTAAAACAGGACTTACAGCCTTAACAACAGGTGTCATGTTCTTATTGGCTTTACTTTTCTCACCAATATTAACCATCGTACCTGGGGCTGCAACAGCACCAGCATTGATCTTGGTAGGATTGTTCATGATGTCACCGATTAAGAAGATCAATCTAGACGATTATACAGAATCTATACCAGCCTTCTTGACAATCATCATGATGCCTTTAACCTACAGCATCGCGGAAGGTATCGTTTTCGGTATCTTGGCATATGTTATCTTGAAGCTGTTCTCAGGCAGAACAAAGGAACTTTCACTGCCAATGTACATATTGGCTATCCTATTTATAGCCAAGTTTATCATGTAACATTTATTATGTTCCCCTGTCCCCGTAAGGGACAGGGGAACATAACAATATGGGGAGCTATGATGTATGGATAGATAGGATCCATATATGACAGATCATCATATGGACAAAAGGGGGAGAAGGTAAAATGGAGGCAAGAACATTACTTATTCAAAATGGCATGGTTGTTACCATGAACAAATCAAGAGAAATTAAACAGGCGGATATCTTTATTCGGGGGAATAGAATAGAGGCCATAGGAGAACGTTTGCAGAGGGAAGCCGATGAAAAAATAGATGCCCAAGGAATGGTCATAATCCCAGGATTGATTCAAACCCATATTCACTTAACTCAGACCTTATTTAGGGGGCAGGCGGATGATTTAGAGCTGCTGGACTGGTTGAGGAAAAAGATATGGCCCTTGGAGGGTAGCCACACCGAAGAGTCCAACCATATTTCAGCAAAGCTTGGAATCGCAGAACTCATAAAGGGTGGAACCACAGCCATTATAGATATGGAAACAGTGAATCATACAGAGGCTGCCATGGATGCAGTGCTTTCCTCAGGGATGAGGGCCCATATCGGAAAATGTATGATGGATTATGGAAAAGGGGTCCCGGCTGCCTTGATGGAGGATACAGAGGATTCCATAAGAGAGAGTGAGCGGCTATTAAAGGCTTGGCATGGTAAGGATCAGGGTAGAATTCAGTATGCCTTTGCCCCAAGATTTGTTGTCTCATGTACAGAGAAGCTTCTGATAAAGGTTCGTGATTTGGCCAGGGAGTATGGTGTCATGGTTCATACCCATGCATCGGAGAACCAAGGGGAGATTGACTTGGTGGAAAAGGATCGGGGCATGAGAAATATTCATTATCTGCATAAATTAGGGCTCACAGGAGAAAACCTTATTCTTGCCCACTGTATATGGCTGGATGATGAGGAAATGAAAATACTGGCAGCCACAGGAACAAAAATCGCCCATTGCCCTAATTCTAACCTTAAATTGGCCTCTGGCATTGCAAAAATACCTGAATTACTGGCTCTGGGTGCCAATGTATCTATTGGTGCAGATGGTGCGCCTTGTAACAATAACTTGGATATATTTAAGGAGATGCGAAGTGCAGCATTGATTCAAAAGGCAAGATTGTTCCAGCCAACGGTGATGCCTGCCCATAAAGTATTTGAGTTAGCAACACTGGGAGGCGCTAAGGCCATGGGCTTAGAAAATGAAATTGGCAGCATCGAAGAAGGAAAGAAAGCAGATTTAGCAATCCTTGATTTGAGCGATATTCATATCGCACCAACAAACGGGGGAGATATTATATCCCAGCTGGTGTATTCAGCCACAGCACAAGATGTGAAAACGACCATTATCGATGGCAGGATCGTTATGAAGGATCGAACCCTCATCACCATGGATGAGAAAAGTATAAAGGAAGATGCCAACCGAGTCATTTTACAGCAGGTGGAAAGGGCAGGAATGATATAGCAGGTCAGACGATATTATGGGAAGATCATAGAGTGGGAAAGGAATGAGGCTGTGATGATTACAAAATGTATCAGACCATCAACCTTGGGAGAAGCCTTGGAAGTATTAGATGAGCAGGGAAGTGAGGGACAGCTGATCGCAGGAGGCACGGACTTAGTTATCGAAATGAAACACCCTGGATATACGAAGAAAACGCTAATCGATATTTCCCATCTAGAGGAGCTTCGCTTTATTGATATTGGAGAACAGGAGATTATTATAGGGGCAGGGACGAGATTTTCAGATATCGTAAACCATCAGGAGTTGAAAGGCATATGTAAGGGACTGTGGCAGGCATGTAAATCCGTGGGTTCTCCCCAAATTAGGAATGCTGGAACCATCGGTGGGAATATTTGTAATGGTTCCCCAGCTGCAGACTCCGTACCACCCCTTTTGGCCCTAGATGCCCGACTGATTATAAAAAATGCCACAATGACTAGAACTGTGGCATTGAAGGATTTCTATATCGATAAGGGAAAAGTTGCCATAGGGGCAGATGAATTGTTATATGGCATACAGTTTAAAAAACCCCAAAAGGGTGAATACATCAGTTTCGAAAAACTGGGACTACGAAAGGCATTGGCCATTGCCAGATTATCCTGTTCGGTGTTTGTCTCCCTCGATGAAGAAAACAAAATCAAAGAGGCAAGGGTGGCCACTGGGGCTATGGGAAGGTATCCTCAGAGGGAAGAGGGGATAGAGAAGCTGTTCCTAGGGCAGACCCTTGATAAAGTATTGATAGAAATGAGTAGTCAGCAGATGACCCAAGTGGCAAAGCTGCGCCTTGGTGGAAGGAGCTCCGCTGCCTTTAAGTGTGAAGCAATACAAGGACTGTTTGGCAAAGCATTAAAACAGGTTGCAAAGGAGGCGAAAATCAATGATTTCTATCAATTTAATGGTGAATGATCAACAATACCAAGTGGAAGTGGAAGAAGAACTGCGTCTAATCGACCTGCTCCGGGAAAAGCTGCAGCTCATAGGTACAAAGGAAGGTTGCGGCGAGGGAGAATGTGGTGCCTGTACCATTATTATGGATGGAAAGACAGTGAATTCATGTTTGGTGATGGCCTTTCAGGCAGATGGCAGCAGTATTACCACCATTGAAGGCGTTTCAAAAGGCCAAGAGCTTCACCCCATCCAGCAGGCATTTCTGGATGTAGGGGCAGTACAGTGCGGTTTTTGTACACCGGGGATGGTATTGTCAGCAAAGGCTCTGTTGGATGAAAATCAAACACCAGACCGTCAGCAGATCCGAGAAGGAATATCGGGGAATCTATGCCGATGTACAGGGTACAACAAGATCGTAGATGCCATTGAGCTGGCATCATCCTATATAAAGGAGGGGCAAAAAGATGAAACCTCTTCAAGTAGTAGGAAATAGAGTTCTTAGAGTAGACGGGGAAGCAAAAGTGACGGGGACTGCTTTATACCCTCAAGATCTTTTTATGGAGGATATGTTGTATGGCGCAACCCTTCGATCTGATAAACCCCATGCATTTATTGAGGTAGATACAGGGGAAGCAGAAAAAATGCCAGGGGTTGTGAGGGTTTTGACGGCAAAAGATGTGACAGGACACAATCATCATGGTGTTTTGTTTAAGGACCATGATGTATTTTGTGGGGAAAAGGTGAGACGAATCGGAGATCCTATCGCCTTTGTTATTGGAACAAGTGAGAGAATCGCAAAGGAAGCCCTTGAGAAAATTAAAGTGTTGTATAAGGAAATTCCAGCGATATTTGATCCTATAGAGGCAATGGATGAAAAAGCACCCAAGGTCCATGGAGACAGCAATATCCGCTACCACTATAAATGCAGAAAAGGTGATGTAGATGAGGCATTTAAGGCATGCGATGTGATTGTAGAACGAGAGTATAAAACCTCCATGGTGGACCACGCATTTTTACAGCCTGAGGCGGGAATCGCTCATATGGATGAAGCGGGAAATGTGGTCGTACTGGCGGCAACTCAGTATCCCCACTTTGATCAATTGGAAGTGGCAGAAGCGTTAGGTTTCCCTATAGAAAGAGTAACGATTATCAACCCTGCCGTGGGTGGTGCTTTTGGGGGAAGAGAAGATATCACCATGCAGATTCATTTGGCCCTTGCCGCCTATTTGACAGGAAAGCCAGTGAAGGTGATTTATGGTCGGGAGGAGTCTTTCTATGCCCATTCTAAACGGCATCCTATTACGATGAAATATAAGATGGGAGCCACAAAGGAGGGGAAACTTTTGGCATTGGAAGCTACCTTGGTAGGGGATACAGGTGCCTATGCATCCTGGGCAATCAATGTCATGCGAAAAGCCGGTGTCCATGCAACGGGTCCCTATGAGATTCCCCATGTCAAGGTAGACAGCTATGCGGTGTATACCAATAATCCCTTCTGTGGTGCCATGAGAGGCTTTGGAGCTACCCAAACGCCCATCGGCTCAGAACAGCAAATGGATATCCTTGCGGAAGCATTAGGAATAGATCCGATACAGTTTCGGTTAATGAACTGCCTACAGGTAGGTAGTGAAACGTCCAATAGACAGATTCTTCACGAAAGCGTGCCTCTTGCCCAGTGCATCGAGGCAGTGAGAGATCGTATGTTTCAGGAATTGAGGTGATGGGATGAAGAAGAGAGGAAAGGGTATCGCTGCCGCATTCTATGGTACGGGTTATGGCAATGGATATCCAGATGTATCCACGGCAAGGGCAGAAGTAAGCAAGGAAGGAAAAATAATCATCTACATCGGTGCAACCGAGGTAGGGCAGGGTGCTAAAACCATTTTTTGTCAGATGGCTGCTGAAATATTGGGTGTAAAGACCTCTGACATTCAATTTGTTTGTGAGGACACTTCACAAATGCCAGATGCAGGCACTGCTGCCGCCAGCCGTCAGACCTATAACTCAGGGAATGCTGTAAAAAAGGCATCAGAAGCCCTGCGATATATGTTGGTTGAACAGGCGAAGACCTATTTGCAATTGAATGCAGTCCATGGCTTAGAACTGAAAGACCATTGGATTTATCTAAAGGATTTTCCCAAGAAAAGAGTACACTTTAAGGATCTTGCAGGAGAAGCAGTCCTCCATGTGGAAGAAACCTTTACGGCTCAAACAGTCAAGATGGATGAGGAAACAGGAGAAGGGGCTCCCTATTGGCCCTATACCTTTTGTTGTTATGGTGTAGAGGTGGAAGTAGATACAGAAACAGGAGAAATACAAGTCATCAGGGGTGTCTGTGCCCAGGATGTGGGAAAGGCGATTAACCCTGAACTCATTGAAGGACAGATAGATGGAGGCTTTGCCATGGGGTTAGGATATGGCCTGATGGAAGATTTAGGCCTGTCCAAGGGAGAGATCAAACATAATCGTTTTTCTAATTATTTAATTCCTACAGCTTTAGATGTGCCAGAGCTGGAGAAAATTATCATTGAGGATCCTTCATCTACAGGTCCTTTTGGGGCCAAAGGCATTGGAGAACCAGTTATGATTCCTGTCGCACCCGCCATCTTGAATGCAATTTTTGATGCCATTGGTATCCGATTTTACGAGATTCCCGTAACACCTGAGCGGGTATTAATAGCGATAAAAGAGGATCGCAAGGAGGAGAAAAATGACAAGTAATCTAAAAGATAGGATTGATATAGCCGCAGGGAGAAAGAAAGCACCCTTGGTGTTGAAAAACTGTGAGATTGTCAATGTATTTACCGAGGAAATCATTCATGGGGATATTGCCATCTCTGGAGAAACCATCGTGGGGATTGGAAGTTATGAAGGGGAAGAAGAAATTGACCTCTCCGGGAGATATGTGGCCCCTGGTTTGATTGACGGCCATGTCCATATCGAGTCCTCCATGGTAACACCAGGTCAATTTGCCAGGGCCACTGTGCCCAAGGGAACCACCACCATTATTGCAGATCCCCATGAGATTGGCAATGTCTGCGGATTAGAAGGCATTCGGTATATATTAGAGGAAAGCAAGGACTTACCATTGAGCGTATTTATCATGCTACCTTCATGTGTTCCAGCCACATCCTTTGAAAACTCAGGGGCTGTGTTAGATGCAGAAAAACTGAAGGAGCTTATGGATCACCCAAGGGTATTGGGATTGGGAGAATTGATGGATTACCCAGCTGTGATCAATGGGGATCAGATGGTCTTAGATAAAATTCAGATCGTGGGCAATAAACTCATCGACGGTCATGGTCCTGCCATCACAGATCAAGCCCTTAATGCTTATGTTATGGCAGGCACAAAAACAGAGCATGAATGTTCAACCCAAGAAGAGATGCTAGATCGATTGCGTCTGGGTATGTATATACAAATTCGTGAGGGTTCCGCTGCTAGAAACTTGGAAGAATTGATTCGAGGTGTCACTAAAGAGAATCTGAGAAGGTGCTTATTTTGTACCGATGATCGCCATCCTGAAGATATTTTGGTACACGGACACATCGATAATAATATACGAACAGCAATAAAAGGTGGATTTAATCCTATTTCTGCCATAAGACTGGCGACCTTGAATGCGGCTGAATGTTATGGACTAAAGGGTATGGGTGCCATTGCGCCGGGTTATAAGGCGGATCTGATTGTGGTGGATGACCTTAAACAGTTCAATGTCATAGAGGTATACAAAGAAGGTAAACTGGTAGCTAAGGATGGTGAGGCATTGTTCGAGGTGGAACTACATCAAAATGATGCTGTACTCAATACTGTCAATATCAACAAGGTAAGCAGAGAAAAACTGGAAATTTACGTAGCATCGGATATTGCCAATGTCATTAAGATACTACCCCATAGTTTGTTGACAGAAAGGGTAGTGCGGAAAATCGAAACAGTGGATGGGAAATTTAGATTTCATAGCCAGTTGGATATTTTAAAGATGGCTGTGATTGAACGACATAAGGGAACAGGAAATATTGGCTTGGCTTTGGTAGAGGATTTTAAACTGAAAAATGGCGCCATCGCATCTACGGTAGCCCACGATTCCCACAACCTAGTGGTGATCGGGGATAATGACGATGACATCATGGCCGCCATTGAAGAAATCGAAAGATGTGGCGGTGGTATTACCATCTGCTCTGAAGGTAAGGTATTGAAGACATTGCCTCTACCAATTGCAGGTATCATTTCTGACCAGACCATCGAAACCGTAGATTTGCAATTGAAAGAAATGATGGAGGTTGCTCGAAATCTTGGGGTGAACAAAAATGTAGATCCTTTTATGACACTATCGTTCTTGGCTTTGCCAGTGATCCCGTCCATTAAATTAACGGATATGGGGTTGTTTGATGTAGATACCTTCAGCTTCATGAACTTAAGCGTACAGGAGTAAGAAGACAAGAAAAACGAGACATCTAGTAAATGCAGAATCACAAGGGAAAAAGGGGGACCAAGGATGAAACTTGGTATAGGGAAGTTCCAATATTTAGCATTTTTATCTCTCTGTGTCTGTCTAGGAACTGCAACCGTAGTTGCAAGGTATGTACAAAGTAACTTGATGATAGGGATCTTTGTCTTCGCCCTTGCAGGATTGATGACCTTCTTACTGCAAAGTTTATTTAAAAGCAGTTTGAACACTCTAAAATCTATTATTCAGAGTGTGAATAAGAACGATCTGATGATTGATATACAAGAGGAGCATCAGAGCTTTACAGAAGATATTGTGCTGGAAATCAAAAAGATGCTGGATGTACTGAAGGAAAATTTTAGACAGCAAGTCCAGATGTCCTCTCAGATATCTACGGTCAGCAACCAACTAAATACGATATCCAGCGAATGTACCGATAGCATGGGGAGTGTGGTAGCTACCACAGAAGAAACGTGCAGCAACAATGAAAAACAATTTCATATGCTGGAGCGTATTGCGGAGAATATTGAGACAGTGGTGAACATCTTAAAAGATATCAATGAAGAGATGAATGCCACGGCAAAATTCACTGCGGAATCTATTGGATCAGCAAAGCAGGGTATTAATAGTACAGGAGAAATCCGAACAAAGATGAAAGAGATCAAGGAATTGGTAAGTTATAATGCCCAGGAGATTCAAACACTGAAAAAGCGATCAGAAGAGGTAGTCGATCTTATTGCTCTGATCAATGCCATCGCTAGTCAAACCACCATGCTGGCTTTAAATGCATCGATTGAAGCGGCTAGGGCAGGAGAGCATGGAAAGGGATTCGCAGTGGTAGCCACGGAAGTAAGTAAACTTTCCCAAGAAACCACTGGGGTTTCTAACAAGATTCAAGATGTGATCATGACCCTTCAAAAAGAAATAGTATCCATTGCCAAGATGCTAGAAAATGAAATGCGCCACGTAGAGGAAGGGTATCTTGTCATTGATAAAACCATAGGGGGTCTTTATAGCATAGATGATACCCTAAGTGGTTGTGTAGAGCAGGTCGAGAAAGTGCAAAAACAGATTTTAAAGCTGAATCAGAGTGGCCAGGAAATCGTAGTTGGTATTGATAATGTAACTAATTTTTCAAAGGAGATTTTTTCTCAGATGCAGTTCACAGCAGCTCAAACGAGTATTCAGAATGAGAGAATTGCCACCCTTAAAGAAATTGCAGGTAGACTAGGCGAAGATGCCGATCATATGCAGCAGTATGTTACCAGCAAAGTCATGGAAGGGAAGATGAGAAAAGCAGTCAGCTATATTCAGCAGCAGACCAATAAACAGACAATCCATGATCGTATGCTAGAAGCCTTGAGTACTGAGACAGGAATGGATGTCATATATATCACAAATAGTAACGGAGAGGTTCGATATTGCAATGAAAAAGGTGCAATTGGATTGAATCTTTATAAGATTGACCCTAGCTATGAAGCTATGAGAAGAGGAAGAAGTGAATTTGTGACAACACCTGTAAAAAACAGGGTAGAGGATGGTAGACTATTTAAGTTCTTCGCCATGATTGATAATATGGGCATCATCTATCAAGTAGGACTATCCATCGATACGTTACTGAAATTTTAGGTTTGTTCTCAATACTAAACTTATAGATAGATCCTCCGTGTCAAATAGGGTAATAGGGAGGTCAATATCTGTGGTCCCCGGGCGGGAAAACCCCGCCCCTACCATGGACACAGCATTTCGTAGGGGCAGGGTTATCCTGCACATCTTCATATCTACAACTGAACATGTAATCCAACAAAAACCTTGATGTATGATAGTTATCATACATCAAGGTTTTTCCTTTTTAAGGGAAAAACAGTCATATCGAGGGTATTATCAAATAAAATACAATAGGAAATGAAATGAGGAGTAAGTCTAAAAGAGGTGGAGGGGATAGAATGGAAATCTACACAGTGCAAGCTGGGGATAGCTTATGGAAAATCGCCCAAAGATTTGGGGTGTCTATGGATATCATTGCTACAATCAATGGGATCAATCCACAGCAGAGTCTAGTCATCGGAATGAATCTTGTCATACCTATAGATAAAGTAGCAAATACCATTGATTATATCGTGAGACCTGGTGATACTGTTTGGTCTGTTGGAAAATGGTTCAGGTTGGATTATATGGAGATCGCCCATATCAACAATATTCCTCACCCATATGCCCTGGCGGTGGGACAAAGGATTCAAGTACCTGTACAAGGAGAAGTGTATACTGTAAAAGCAGGGGAAAATATATGGAGCGTTGCCCAACGGTTCAGTGTTTCTATATATACCCTCATTGTATGGAATAAGTTACCGTATCCTTATACCCTATATCCAGGCCAAAAGATTCTTGTTAGGGGGAGGAGGACAACAACCAATACAGCTATTACAAATACAACAAAGACACCCATTGAAATCCTAGGCTATTATAACCCTAGATCCGTACAAGATAAAACATTGATTATCAATACCCTAGGAGACTATCTGACGTATCTTGGAGTATTTGAATTTCCTTTTACCGAAACAGGAGAAATACTGGGAACCATCGACAATGAAATCCTAGTTGCTGCCAAGAATAAAAGAGTGGCTGTGATGCCTGTATTAACGAACATAGTCAGTGGAAATTTTAGCAGTGCATTGGGCAGGACAGTATTGTCTCAGGAGGCTACAAGAAATGCCTTAATCAGCAACATTATGGGTTTGCTCCAGCGCTATGAGTTGAGAGGCATTATCATTGACATAGAAAACTTATTCCCAGAGGATCGGGAGTTATTTACGAATTTCATTCGAATCCTTTCTGATACTTTGCATAGAGAGAACAAACTTCTCATTTTGAATATGCCTGCAAAGTTTGAAGAATGGGCGGAACGGGAATGGGTAGGATTCTTTGATTATAATGCCCTAGGCGCTTTGGTAGATATAGCAGCTATTATGACCTACGAATGGGGATGGCAGTCAGGACCACCGAGAGCAACTGCTCCCCTGGCAAATGTGAAACGATCCTTGGACTATGCCCTTGGCAACAACATACCTAGGGAGAAAATTCTTATGGGGATAACCCTTTACGGGTATGATTGGACGTTACCCGATACCCCTGAAAATCTTGCAAAAACCGTAACTCTCCCTGGAGTCTGGGATTTAGGGAGAACCTATCATGCAATGATTCATTTTGACAACAATGCAAAGCAGCCATATATGAACTATGTAGACGGTCAGGGCAAGGCCCATACGGTATGGTTTGAAGATGCCCTTAGCCACTACTATAAGTATCAATTGCTGAAAGAGTACAGATTAAGAGGTGCTTTCTACTGGATTCTCAATCTGCCGTTCCCAGGGACCTGGTATATGGCTTCCCAACTCTTTGACATTAAAAAATTATAGAGAAAAGAAGAGATTTAAGCAATCGCTTAAATCTCTTCTTTTTCTTTTCTTATTTTAAGGCGATTGACAACCTTACGAACACCTTCAACACCCATGGTGATTTCTTTTGCCATTTCCATTTCATGGCGGGTATTTACAAAGCCATTTAATGTTACACTTCCATGGACCGACGTATGAATAATGTCAGGGTAATTCAAGTCAGTGGTACTAAGGGCTTGGGTAACCCGGCTTGTTAATGTGGCATCGTCATAAGCCACATCATCAGAAACCTTGATATTGTTGACTACATCTTTAATCCCTCTCACTTCTGAAGCTACAGACATGGCAGTATGGGCATCCATCAAAGTTTTTGTACTGCCCATAAGGTTTGCCACCCCATCCTCTACCTTTACGCCTACACCAGCTAGATCTTCGCTGCGCTTGCCTTCCATGAGGCGGTTTGTTAATTCTTTTTCCATATGCTTGTCGGTGATATTGCTATCCATGGCAACGGTGATCTTGTTTTCAATTTTTCTGACGCCATCTATAGATTTTAAAACGCTTTCAGCCATTTTTTTCTCAGCAAGGACATCCACCATGCCATACATGTGTACATATCCATCCTTACAGAACATATTGATATCCATGGCACTGGCCTGCATTTTTTCTTCTAGTTGATCCTTCGCCTGGTCAACAATCAAATCATCTTTACTAGGAAGTTTGTCATTCTTTATTTTATTTTTTCTTTTTTCATCCATTTATTTCACCCTTTCTTGGTCTTTAAAGTATTTTTCCACAAATCAGAAAGAAACATGTAATGAACTACGGATTCTTCTAAATAAGATGAGGATAGGAAATAAAATTTTAAAAAGACATGAAGAAGGGAGGTAGAAAAAGAAGGATTTGATAAAACATTAGAGAATTTTTAAAAATAGAGATATGTAAGAATGATATTGATTTTTAGATGGGGGAATAATAGCTAAAAATGTCTATAGAGCCAAATGTTACAATAAAATAATCTTTTATCTAAAGACAAATCATACATAAAATCATGTACAATGAAATAGAACAAAGATACAAAAACCTTTATTAATGGTAAGTAATACCCTGGTCTACTGGATAAGTTTTCTCCATATATAATAAAATAGAATGATTAAACTTCGAGAGGTGTTTGGCGTGGAACAGATCTTAGAAATGATCTTGGATATAGGTGTAAGAGATGTGATAGACATGGGGATCGTTGCCTATGTCTTCTACAAGTTGTTTAAGTTGATTCGAGAAACTAGGGCGGAGCAGCTGATCAAGGGCATCTTGGTGCTACTGATTGCAACAAGGCTCAGTCAGTGGGCGCGACTGTATGTTACCCACTGGATATTGGATAAAACCATTACCTTGGGGATGATTGCACTGCTGATCGTATTTCAGCCAGAGTTAAGAAGGGCCCTGGAGTACATTGGAAGAAGCAAGTTTTTGGCTAAGTCCATTGTAGAGATTGCAGATGAGGAACTGACTCAAAAAATGAGTGAAGTGGTAGAAGCTGTGGTATCCTTATCGAGACAAAAAATTGGTGCGTTAATTATATTTGAGAGAGAAACAGGGGTTGGAGATGTTATAGAAACTGGAACCCCAATCAAGGGGGAAATATCCACGGGACTGCTCATCAATATTTTTATTCCCAATACACCCCTTCATGATGGGGCCGTCGTCATTCGAGCAGGCAAAATCATGGCAGCGGGTTGTGTACTGCCTTTGACAGAGAATCCTAACTTAAGCAAGGAATTGGGAACGAGACACCGGGCTGGGCTTGGTATTACGGAACGATCTGATGCAGTGGCTGTCATGGTTTCAGAGGAAACAGGAGCAATATCTGTAGCCATCGATGGAAAACTCACTAGATTTTTAGATGGGAAAACCCTAAAAAGAATTTTAAAGAATGCATATAAACCAGAAGATGAGAAGCCTTTATTT
Organism: uncultured Anaerosolibacter sp.; assembly: GCA_937948705.1. The sequence continues at coordinate 27,790 of CALECF010000132.1, forward strand.
AATTGGAAATGGAGGCAGAAAAATGAGTGATTTTATTAAGAATTTTATAGAGAAAGGCTGGTTCTTAAGCCGGAATGCGACGCCGAAGATTATTTCTATCATTGTTGCCCTCGTCATGTGGCTCTATGTCATGGGGGAAGTGAACCCAGAAATAATCAAGGAGTTTACTGGCATGAAGGTTCAACTCCTAAATGTAGAAACTTTGAGAGAATCAGGACTGACCGTCATTGAACAAGATGACTATACGGTGAACGTTAAAATCAATGGCAGAAGAAATGATGTGTATACCATACGACCACAGGATATAACCATTAGTGCTGATTTGAGAGGATTTCAAAAGGGAGTCAATAGTGTACCCCTAAAGGTAAGTGCACCTGCCAGCATTAAGTATGACATTTATCCCAATGAATTAAAAATTATTCTAGATGAAATTGTGAAACAGCAGAAACCAGTAGAGATTGTAACTGTAGGAGTTCCACCAATTGGTTTTGATCCTGCCGAGGCAGAAGTTGCCTTGAAAGAAATTATTGTTGAAGGACCTGAATCCTTCGTAAAAAAAGTGGAAAAAGTCATTGGGGAAGTGAACTTTGAAGATAAGACCGATGATTTTACTGGGAAAGTACCACTAAAGGCTGTAGATGGGGAAGGCAAGGCTGTGAACGGAGTAGAACTTAAAACCAAGTATGTAGATGTAAATTTACCTCTTTATAGCGTAAAAGAAGTGAAGGTTATCTTAGATGTGGTGGGAAACACCTTGGATGGTTATGGTATCTCCAATATTACGATAAAACCAGAGGTCGTGGGCATCAAAGGGCCTAGGGATTTGGTGAAAGGAATCAGCGAGATTACGGCGAAGCCCATCAGTATCGACGGATTGATTGGTTCAGTGGAACGGCCAGTGGAATTGATCCTTCCTCCAGGTATAACCGTCTTCCTGTCTGATAAAACACCGGTTGTAAGCATTGCCGTGGAGAAAATAGAAGAAAAGGAAATCACCTACGGAAAAGACAGTGTTATCGTCGACAACCTAGATCAACGATATAAAGCCACCATAGAGGATGCCGTTGAAAACATCCGAGTAAGAGTAGAGGCACCCCAAAGTGTGATCAATGGCTTAGAAAAGAATGATATTCAGCTCCATATCAACGCCAAAGATCTTAGTGAAGGCAGATATGGTGTAAAAATTACACCGAGCACAGATAAACCATTTAGAAGTATATCTGTGATTCCAGAAAAAATTGAGATCTTGATCAAACAGGATAAGGATACAAATCAATAAACGATAAAATACCATAGGGATTCAAAAAGCCTGGATGATCATCCAGGCTTTTTTGAAGAGAGGGAGAGGTGAATCCATGGAAAGAGAATTAGAAGTCATATTGGACTCAACCCATGATGCCATGATCGCCGTTGATAAAAGGGGAATTATTACCCTGTTTAATCGGGCAGCCAAGCGATTAACCAAGTTAGAGGGAGAGCCAGTGCTGGGGAAGCCTATCGCAGATGTTGTGATCAATACAAGATTGCCCTATATATTAGAAACAGGTGAATCAGAGTTGAACCAGAAGCAGATATTGGGGGAAATAACCATTGTTACCAATCGTATGCCTGTGAAGGACGATAACGGGGAAATCATCGGTGCCGTGGCTGTTTTCAGGGACATCACTGAGGTGTTAGAGCTGGCAGAGCAAATCACGGATCTTAGAGAAATGCAAAGTATGCTTCAAGCCATTTTTCATTCGACCCAGGATGCTATTTCCGTGGTGGATGATCAAGGAATTGGGGTGATGATTAATCCAGCCTATACAAAGTTAACGGGGCTGCCAGAGAAGGATATTCTGGGACAACTATGTACCGTAGATATCGCAGAGGGGGAAAGCATCCATTTAAAGGTGATTAAGACCAGGGAACCCATCAAGAATGCTCGACTAAAGGTTGGGCCTTGGCGGAAGGAAGTCATAGCTGATGCAGCACCTATTATTGTGGATGGTGAATTGCGGGGAAGTGTTGCGGTGCTCCATGATATTTCGGAAATTAAAAGGCTGACCAATGAATTAAATCAGGCCAAACAGATCATTCGAAATCTGGAAGCCAAATATACCTTTGAGGATATATTAGGGGAGGATGGACAGATCAAATCTGCTATAGAAAAGGCCAAAAAGGCAGCGGTTACTCCTGCAACAGTGATTCTTAGGGGGGAGAGTGGCACAGGAAAAGAATTATTTGCCCATGCCATCCATAATGCAAGCAACAGAAAGTACGGTCAATTTGTAAGGGTCAATTGTGCGGCCATCAGCGAAAGTCTCCTGGAAAGCGAGCTTTTCGGATATGAGGAAGGGGCATTTACTGGAGCGAGAAAGGGTGGTAAGTTAGGACTCTTTGAACAAGCTAATGGTGGAACTATCTTTCTCGATGAAATCGGAGAAATCAGTCTAAACACTCAGGCCAAGCTCTTGAGGGTAATCCAGGAAAGGGAATTGGTAAGGGTTGGGGGGAGTAAATCCGTGGCCATCGATGTAAGGGTAATCGCTGCCACCAATTTGGACTTGGAAAAAGCCGTACGAGAGGGTAAATTCCGTGAAGATCTATACTACCGACTAAATGTGATTCCCATTCTGATTCCACCCTTGCGGTTCCGAAAGCAGGATATTGGCCTTTTGGTAGGAAAACTGATTAAAAAATACAATCAAGAATATGGCAGGTTTGTCCAAGATATCTCTCCAAAGGCGTTGGAAGTATTGATGAACTACGACTGGCCCGGAAATATTCGAGAGGTAGAAAACTTTATTGGCCGCGCCATGATCAACATGAGATTTAATGAAGTTGTCATACGATCTAAGCATTTGCCAAGCTTTGAGATAAAGATATATAGAAATCAACCAAGGACTGGGACCTTAGAAAAAGAAAGGACCCATACCCATCGAAAACTACAAGAAGTCATCGACGAGGCAGAGGAACAATACATTCGAGACATCCTCAGCCAAAATGGGAACAATAAAAGTAAGACTGCTGTACAATTGGGATTGTCTATCCGGAATCTATACTATAAGCTGAAGAAATATGATATCGAAGAATAACTACTGAATATAATTAATGCAAAAAATTGCACACAACGCCATGTGTGCAATTTTTTGCATGCAGAATTTTGCACTTATGATTTTGTAAAATAAAATAGAATCTTGAAAAAAGGGTAAAATCTTTGTTGAAACGGGACGAAATTGGTTAAAATCAATAAGTAAGAGAATGATGAAGAAATGCAAAAATACAATTGAAGGAATTTGGCATGTAAGTTGCATATTATAGGTTTGGTAAATCTAATGCGGGGTGATCAGACAAATGTTAAGAGAGTATGTTTTGGTGATTAATCCAGGTTCAACATCCACGAAAGTTGCCATCTTCAAAGGAGAAGAAAACGTTCTCCAGAAGAATTTAAGCCATTTCCCAGAGGAATTGGAAAAATTCGAGAAGATTACAGATCAGTATGAATACCGCAGGAATATTATTCTGGAGTGGATGAAGGATGAGGGATATGAAACAGCACAGTTAAAAGCGGTAGTAGGCAGAGGTGGACTTCTAAAGCCAATGCCAAGTGGTACTTATGTAGTAACAGATCCATTGATCGAGGACTTGAAAATCGGCGTTCAAGGGGAGCATGCATCCAACTTGGGTGGCATTATCGCCAAGAGCATCGCTTACGCAGAAGGTATTGAAGCGTATATCGTAGATCCAGTGGCAGTAGATGAATTTGATGATGTGGCAAGAATTTCAGGAATGCCAGAAATCAAAAGACGTTCACTGGTACATGCGTTAAATATAAAGGCCGTTGCCTATAGAGTAGCAAAGGAAATGAACAAGGATGTAAATGATTTAAATATGGTGATGGCTCATCTAGGAGGCGGTATTTCCATTGTGCCTTTACGAAAAGGAAAGATGGTAGATGCTAACAATGCCAATGAGATGGGACCATTCTCCCCGGAAAGAACCGGAGGTCTTCCAGCGGGGGATTTGGCAAAGCTATGCTTCACTGGAAAGTATACCTTGGCAGAGATGAAGAAAAGCCTGAGCGGAAAAGGTGGTCTTGTGGCCTATCTAGGTACTAATGATGCCAGAGACGTAGAAAAGATGATCGCTGATGGTGATCAAAAAGCAAAGTTGGTTTATGATGCCATGGGGTATCAGATCGCCAAAGAAATCGGTGCCATGGCCACTGTATTGGAAGGTAAGGTAGATGCCGTTGTGCTTACAGGAGGAATCGCTTACTCTAAAATGCTGACATCCTATATCGCAGAGAGAGTGTCCTTCATCGCACCTGTGATTATTCAGCCAGGAGAAGATGAAATGATCGCTTTAAATGAAGGCGTGAATAGAGTATTTAGTGGGCAGGACAAAGCCAAAATTTATGAAGAAGAGGTGAAGTAAGTGATTAGACACTTTGACGATATATTAAAATATGCAAAGGCAAGGGGTCCAAAGACCCTGGCAGTGGCAGTGGCCCAAGATTTAGAGGTCCTATTGGCAGTGAACGAGGCAAAGACCATGGGAATTGCCGATGCCATTTTGGTAGGTGATCAAGAAAAAATTGAAGAGATTGCAGCAAAGAATTTTATCAAGATTGATCAGTATGAAATCATCGATATAAAGGATATCAACGAGGCTTCTAGAAAAGCAGTGGAATTGGTTTCTTCGGGAAAGGCCCACATGGTGATGAAAGGTTTAGTCGACACTTCCGTAATCCTAAAGGCTGTCCTTGATCCAGAAATCGGTTTAAGAACAGGAAATGTACTGAGCCATACGGCGGTATTTGATGTGCCAGGCTATGATCGATTATTCCTAATAACAGACGCTGCCATGAATATCACACCAGACCTAAATGCCAAGAAACAAATCATTGAAAACGCAGTTCAAGTTGCCCATGCCTTAGACATCGAAGTGCCAAAGGTAGCGATTGTCTGCGCTAAAGAAAAAGTAGATCCAAAGATGCCTGCCACAGTAGATGCAGGACAACTGGAAGAGATGAATAAAAATGGTGAAATCACGGGATGTATCGTGGGAGGCCCCTTTGGATTAGACAATGCAGTTTCTGAAGAAGCTGCTGCTCACAAGGGAATTAATCATCCAGTAGCTGGAAATGCAGATATTCTAGTGGTGCCAAACATCGAAGCAGGAAACGTGCTCTATAAGTCCATGGTATTCTTTTCCAACACAAAGAATGCTGGTGTGATTGTTGGGGCAAAAGCACCTATTGTGTTAACATCTAGAGCAGATAGTGACATTGCGAAACTAAACTCAATTGCATTGGCTGTGCTCATGGCTGCCCAAGCTGGAAAATAAGAAAGTGAGGAATGATCATATGTCAGAAATATTTAGAATTCTTACCATCAACCCAGGATCCACATCTACGAAAATAGCTATTTTCGATAATGAAAAGCCAGTTTTAGAAACTACCTTAAGACACCCTGCGGAGGAAATCAACGCTTTTGATAAGATATTTGATCAATATGAATTTAGAAAGAATGTAATTCTTGAAACCCTTAATGAAAATGGTATCAATCTAACAAAGTTAAATGCTGTTGTAGGTAGAGGCGGACTTTTGAAGCCAATCCAAGGCGGTACGTATAAAGTAACAGAGAATATGCTTGAAGATTTAAAGGTAGGAGTCCTTGGAGAGCATGCCTCTAACCTAGGTGGGATCATTGCCAATGAAATTGCAAAGCAATTGAATATCCCAGCATTCATCGTTGACCCTGTGGTTGTAGATGAAATGAATGATGTGGCTAGAATCTCAGGAAAGCCTGAGCTGGCAAGAAAAAGTATTTTCCATGCTCTAAACCAGAAGGCTGTAGCAAGAAGAGCGGCCAAGGAAATGGATAAAAGCTATGATGAAGTAAATGTTATCGTTGCCCACTTGGGTGGAGGAATTTCGGTAGGTGCCCACCAGGCTGGCCGCGTCGTAGATGTAAACAACGCCCTGGATGGTGAAGGTCCATTCTCACCAGAGAGAACAGGCGGACTTCCAGTGGGAGACTTAGCAAAGATGTGCTTCTCAGGTAAATACACATTGGATGATATCAAGAAAAAGATCAAAGGAAATGGTGGATTGGTTGCTTATTTAGGAACCAATGATGCAAGAGAAGTCGGACAAATGATCGAAGAAGGCAACAAGGAAGCTGAGTTAGTATATGAAGCGATGGCGTACCAGGTAGCAAAGGAAATTGGAAGCTGTGCTGCTGTACTAAGCGGTAAAGTAGATGCCATTGTAATCACAGGTGGAATTGCCTATGATAAGACCTTTGTAAAATGGATCAAAGATAGAGTGGAATTCATCTCCCAAGTCATTGTATATCCAGGAGAAGATGAAATGATTGCCCTCGCTGAAGGCGGATTAAGGGTATTAAGAAGCGAAGAAGAAGCAAAGATCTACGTATAAGGTAAGATCGAGATTAAGATCAAGATTAAGGGTGGCTAGGGTAGAGTTTTCGGGTTTAAGACCTGAGTGGCTGGCCCCAAAGTTGCTCAATCTCAATCTCGATCTTGATCTCAATCAATCCGAAGGGTGATATAGATGCTAAATGACAAGAGAATCCGAATTATTATCGGTCACTACGGCAGTGGCAAAACAGAATTTGCTGTAAACTATGGGGTGAAGCTGGCACAGCAAGGGAAAAAAGTAGCCATGGCTGATTTAGATATTGTGAATCCTTATTTTCGAAGTAGGGAAAGACAAGGTATGTTAGAGGAATATGGCATTCATTTCATAGGGAGTGCCCTTGATAGATCGGCGGGATCAGACTTACCTGCCATTGCATCTTCTGTTTTAGGACCCCTGCAGGATGAATCCTATGAGGTAATATTGGATGTAGGCGGGGATTCCATGGGAGCAAGAGCCCTAGGAAGATACCACAGTTATTTTAAACCAGGCAATTACGACATGTTCTGTGTGTTAAACGCCAATAGGCCTGAAACCCAGGATGTGGAGGGTGCTATACAGCATTTAAGATCTATTGAAGTTGTAGCAAGAGCCCCTGTTACTGGGTTGATTAACAACACCCACTTGTTGAGAGATACAACGGTGGAAGATGTGTTGAAGGGACAGGAACTTGTAAGAAAGGTTTCAGAAAAACTAAACATACCGATTCGATACGTGAGTACACTGGAAGAGGTTGCCCGACACCTTCCATCTGAGATTGAGGGAGAAATCTTCCCCATCAAGATGTTTATGCGTGAAGATTGGATGTAAAACAAAACTGGAGCCTTGTAACAGGTGACTGCCCCAAGACCTGGGGGGATTATGGTAGATGTGTGAAAGCGAAATCGTGTAGTAAATCTATAAGGAGGGTTGAACACTATGGCAAAAGCAAGAGGTAAAGTAGCATTTAGAGAAGACTTATGTAAAGGCTGTGAATTGTGTACAACAGTTTGCCCCGTAAACATTATCGAAATGGATAGAACAAGAATAAATATCAAAGGATATCATCCTGCCACCGTAAAGGAAATGGACAAATGCATTGGATGTGCAAATTGTGCGACAATCTGTCCAGATGTGGTTATTTCCGTAGATAGAGAAATGGATAAATAGGAGGGGAACAATATGGCGAAGGTATTAATGAAGGGTAACGAGGCAATTGGCGCAGCTGCGATTAAGGCTGGTTGTAAATATTTCTTCGGTTATCCAATCACACCACAAAATGAGTTACCGGAATTTATGTCAAGAGAATTGCATAAGGTTGGCGGATGTTTCGTTCAGGCAGAAAGTGAAGTTTCTGCCATCAATATGGTATATGGTGGCGCAGGTACAGGTGCAAGAGTTATGACTTCTTCATCTTCACCAGGAATTGCATTAAAACAAGAAGGAATTTCTTATATAGCAGGTGCTGAACTGCCTTGCGTTATCGTAAACATTTCTCGAGGGGGCCCGGGACTTGGAGGAATCCAACCATCCCAAGCTGACTATTTCCAATCTACAAGAGGCGGCGGTAATGGAGACTACAGACTGCTGGTATTTGCTCCAGCTACCCTGCAAGAAGCTGTAGACTTTACAATGGAAGCATTTGACATTGCTGATTACTATAGAAACCCAGTGATGGTCATCGCAGACGGTATGATCGGTCAGATGATGGAGCCAATCGAGTTCAGCGAGCCTACGAAGAGAGAGCTTCCTGAGAAGGATTGGGCTACAACAGGAACGAAGGGCTTGAGAAAACCAAATATTATCAATTCTTTGGCCTTGGATCCAGCAGAATTAGAGAAGCACAATATTAAGCTTAAGGCAAAATACGATGCCATGGAAGAGAACGAAGTAAGATATGAAGCCCATAACATAGAAAATGCTGAGGTAATTATCGTCGCTTATGGCACAACTTCAAGAATCGTAAAGAATGCCATTACAGCATTAAAAGAAGAAGGCATCAATGTAGGTCTAATCCGACCAATTACATTATGGCCATTCCCAACTAAGGCATTTGACGAAATACCAGCCACAACAAAAGCGTTCTTATCTGTCGAAATGAGCATGGGCCAGATGGTGGATGACGTGAAAATTGCCAACAACGGTAGATTGCCTGTTCATTTCTATGGTAGAAGTGGTGGTATGATCCCGACGCCAGATGCCATTGCAGACAAAGTAAAAGAGATCTTAGGGGGTGCAAGATAATGGCGGTAGTATTCCAAAGAACAAATGGCTTAACTGAAAAACCTTTCCATTATTGTCCTGGATGTACCCATGGTGTCATCCATAGATTGGTTGGTGAGGTATTAGAGGAACTAGGTGTACTAGGAGATACCATCGGGGTTGCACCTGTTGGATGTTCCGTACTTGCTTATGATTATTTCAATTGTGACATGCATGAAGCTGCCCATGGTCGTGCACCAGCGGTTGCAACAGGGATTAAGAGAATATTTCCAGATAAGGTCGTATTTACTTACCAGGGAGATGGAGATTTGGCGTCCATTGGTACTGCTGAAATTATCCATGTGGCCCACAGAGCGGAAAAGATTACAACGATCTTCGTGAACAATGCCATTTATGGTATGACAGGTGGACAAATGGCGCCAACCACATTAATCGGGCAAAAAGCTACCACTTCTCCATATGGTAGAGATGCTGCTCATTCAGGAATGCCACTTAGAGTATCTGAAATGATGGCGACAATCACAGGGGCTGTCTTTGTAGAAAGAGTTTCTGTAGATACGCCTGCGAATATCAGAAAAACGAAGAAAGCCATTAAGAAAGCATTTGAAATACAAATCGAAGGAAAAGGATTTGGAATCGTTGAGATTCTATCAACTTGCCCAACAAACTGGGGATTAACACCAACGGAATCTCTAACTTGGTTACAAGAGAACATGATGCCATACTATCCATTAGGAAATTTCCGTACACCAGAGGAGGCGAAGTAATATGTCAACACAACAAGTAATTTGCGCTGGATTTGGTGGTCAAGGTGTTATGTCTATGGGACAGCTTCTTACCTATGCAGGTATGATCGAAGGTAAGAATGTATCATGGCTTCCATCCTATGGACCAGAAATGCGTGGGGGTACTGCAAACTGCAGCGTAGTCGTATCAGATAAGCCAGTTGGATCCCCTATCATCACCGATGCAACCACTGCGATCGTCATGAATTTACCTTCGTTAATCAAGTTTGAAAAGGATCTTGTAAAGGATGGTATCTTATTAATCAATAGCTCCCTTATTGAGAAGAAGCCTTCTCGAGATGATGTAAAGGCATACTTCGTACCTGCCAATGAAATCGCCAATGATCTAGGAAATGCAAAGGTTGCCAATATGGTCATGTTGGGTGCATTCCTTGAGTTAACAAAAACAGTAGAAGTTGACTCCATCATCGCTGCTTTAAAGAAGGTTTTCGGACCAGCAAAAGAGCATTTGGTGCCAATGAACAAGGATGCCCTTGAAAGAGGCGCAGCCGCTGTAAGAGCATAATTCAATAGATGACAAAAATGACGCGTAGGGATACGCGTCATTTTTTATAGACGATATTAAAGTTTTATGTAGATGGGGCGGAAATCTTAGTGAACGTAGGGGTGGACGACCCTGGAGGCCACTGAAAACCCCATTTATGTCATCCTGAGCGAAGAGAAGGATCTTAGCCCCTAGATTCTTCAATACTTTCAGAATGACAACGCAAACTTTATTTATAATTAGAATACTTTTTCAGGGTCGTCCGTCCCTACAAAACAATTAGAGAATTATGATTTGGTGTATACAGGCAGAAGCCAGAGAAGTACAAAGAATTTGCCTATTGTATTCTGTATATGGTTCAAAATATTCAAAAAAATATGACTTATCTTGTTGACAGATATGAAAATCCATAGTACAATAAGTTTTAATATTCTAAAAATTTACAAACAAAAAGTAATGACGGAGAAAAAAATACTGTTCTTTAGACTACAGAGAGCCGATAAGTGCTGAGAATCGGCGTCCAAAGGGTATAGAATACTCACTCCCGAGCTGCTGCGTCGAAAGATATGCCGAGTAGACGAAGCCGGAATCTGTCCCCGACAGAAAAGCCACCGTTATAGGGCTGTGGTTAAGAGCAGCATGCTTTTAGTCTAATGAGGCAATTCATGGGAATGAATTGTGAAGTAGGGTGGTAACACGAGGAAATCCCTCGTCCCTAGAGTACAGAAAACTGTGCTCTGGAGGCGAGGGATTATTTATTATTATAAGGTAACATGCACACTGTGCTACCCGGAAGTACTACCGAGCCAAGAAATAGACGATAATCATAGCCCCATAGGTAGCTGGTAGGATATAGGTGTAGTTCTTATATAGATCCTTCATCTTCACCTCGAAATATTCCAAGGTCAACACCTGACAGAGGTGAACAGGGGATATGTAATAAAACATGAAGGCGGTGGTATAGATAAACATGGCATATAGTATTTTTGTATGATAATCAGGGGCTAGAGGCAAGATCATGGGGAACAATATTGCAATTCCCGGCTGGGCAGAACCTAAAGGAAATGCAATGGCAGCACAGGCGACAAAGATAATGAGCTCCACAGGAATTCCCTTTGCTAACAAGCCATTTAAATAAGTATAGATGCCATCTAGATCATTTACAACATTTTTGAAGATCATGATGCCAAGGATGACAACGATCATGGAAGGCCTTATTCCTTTGTAAAGGGTTGTCAATAGGTTTTCCTCCACACGATATTTGGGGTTGGATTTCTCATCGAGAAAGTGGATACCGATGCTCAGTAGGATGCCATACACTAGGGAAACGTGAAAGGATAACTGAAAGGCAACGACACCCAAAAGGCTGATGAAAATCGGAGAACCATAATATAAAAATAGTAGAATGGATTTGAAGTAATCCTTCCAGGGCAGGGTCTGGATTTTAGGTTCTGGACTTCCTTTTAAATATAGGAGGTAACCTGCCACATACATGACCATGGCCATGGGAAACTGAAGCTTGATAAAATCCCATACATGAAAACCACCTAACTGAGTAGCCAATAAAATGGTGGTGGACAGCGGAAACACAAAGTAAAGAGCATGCCTAAAAATCAAGTTAATAGAGGCCATTTTGTCTCCAGGCAGCTCCAGTCGTTTGCCAAGGCTTCCCACCACTGGGCAGGACATAAGGGCACCACCGGTAACCAACAAGGTTCCAATGATGGCTGGCGCTAGGAGTATCGTGGCTTTTGCACTCCGCAGCATGCGCTCCAATACCTCGATCATTCTATCCAAGAGCAAGTATTTTTCCATCAGATGGCCTAATATCGTAATAAAAGCAACGGTAAGGGCGAGGGTGACGGTGGTATATTCGCTAAAAGTACGAAGGATCAATTTAAAGAGATAGTAAAAGTCTTTCCCGTTGGAAAGAGCTAGGAGTACAGCCCCAATGGCCAAGGATAAACCCATATTCATTTTTCTACTGACGAGAAACAGGGTAAATCCCATGGATAGGAGCATTGTTAATACGATCATTGCATCACCTTTTTCTTATAGAGTAATCAGGGCATCTCTATCATAGCGTAAACCAAGGGAAAATTGAAGTGCATTTTTCAAACAAATAAAATGTATTTTCTTACCATTCATACGTGAGTTTATACCAATGAGACAAAAAAGCTTTAAAAAATATCTGAAAATTAATAGAATTCAATTAACAATTTTTTAACAAGATATTTAATTGATGAAGTGAGGGGATAGAGATGTCAACGGAGTCGTACTTAAACCTATTAGAAGCTAGACTTGCAAAATATTTTGATATAGAAAAAAACGTAAAGAGCAGAAATATGGAAATCCAACTTTTTGCTAGATCTTTTATTCGTAATGAAAGATATATAGCTAGTAAAAAGCTTGCCGTATATGCCTACGAAAACAATGAATATTGTTTTATCAAGAGCTACGAAAATATTTTCACAAAAGAGTTTGAACAGTTTACAGATTTTTTGAAAAACGCAGTGGTTGATTATGTCACACCCCATGAAGAACATATGTCTAGTGTGATCACTGGAATTATGATTCTTGAAAAAGAGCCGGGGGAAGAAATGAGAAAGCAATTACAAAATTTTAAATATCATAAATCCTTTGCCTTTGGTTTTAAAGGATGGGTAGACATCCGATTGGTTCTTGTTGTACTAGACAAAGGAGAAGTGATTACCAATAAGAAAGGGAGGGAGGTACAGGAATTTTACAAGGTATCATAGACTTTATAGACATCATAAAGTATAAAAATTGAAAAGGGGGATTGTATTATGAACTCATTATGGCTAATTATTACGAGTATTATTATTTTTAGCATAGCCTATGTGACCTATGGGGCATGGCTAGCAAAGGAGTGGGGAGTAGATCCAAAAAGAAAGACACCAGCTCATACGAAGAATGATGGGGTAGATTATGTGCCTGCAAAGGCCCCTGTATTGTTAGGTCATCACTTTGCTTCTATCGCGGGTGCTGGACCGATCGTTGGGCCAATTCAGGCCGCTATCTTTGGATGGGTTCCGGTTATGCTTTGGATCATTATTGGAGGTATTTTCTTCGGGGGAGTACAAGATTTCGGTTCTTTATTTGCTTCCGTTAGACATGATGGAAAATCCATTGGTGAAATTATCGAAGTTAATATGGGAAGACGTGGAAAAAGGTTATTTGCTGTATTTGCTTGGTTAACATTGCTTCTAGTTGTGGCAGCTTTTACGAATATTGTTGCCAATACCTTTGTAAGTGTACCTCAGGCAGCTTCAGCTTCTGTACTTTTCATGATCCTAGCAGTTGTTTTTGGTTTTGCAGTATATAGAAGAGGTGTTTCCCTAACGGTGGGTAGTGTAATTGGTGTAGCCCTTCTATTTGGATGTATCGTTCTAGGTAATATGTTCCCATTAGCATTAGGCAAAACAACTTGGATCATCATATTGATGGTATATATATTCGTAGCATCTGTTACACCTGTTTGGATTTTGTTACAACCTAGAGATTATTTGAATTCATTCCTATTATATGCTATGATTTTAGGCGCAGTGATTGGGTTGTTGGTTTACAGACCAGCCCTTGAACTGGCACCTTTTACAGGTTTTAATATCGGTGGACAGTTCCTATTCCCAATGCTTTTCGTTACGGTTGCCTGTGGTGCGATCTCAGGATTCCATTCATTGGTTGGTTCTGGTACATCGTCAAAGCAGATGGACAACGAAGCCGATGCTAAAATAATTGGTTATGGTGGAATGCTCATCGAGTGTGTGCTAGCCGTGATCGCCATTGTCACAGCAGCTTATCTATCTAAGGAAAAGTTGGGTGAATTATTGGCAGCTGGTGGACCAGTAAATGTATTCTCCGATGGAATTGGCGTATTCATGTCCAAGTTTGGTATCCCATATGTAGCGGGTAAATCCTTTGTGGCATTGGCTGTTTCAGCCTTCGCTTTAACTAGCTTAGATACTGCAACAAGATTGGGAAGATTTATTTTCCAAGAGTTCTTTGAAGATCCAGAAAAGGAAACACAAACGATACTCACCAATAGATATGTTTCTACGACGATTACAGTTGTATTGGGTGGCTGGTTGGCTGTAGGTGGATATGCAAAAATATGGCCGATCTTCGGTTCGGCGAACCAGCTTCTAGCAGCCCTTGCTCTGATTGCAGTGGCAGTATGGTTGAAAAAAATTGGAAAGAATTACAGCATGTTTGTTATTCCAATGACATTTATGTTTGTAGTAACCATATTTGCCCTGGTACTACTAATTAAATCAAATATGGCAGCTGGAAATTATATTCTAGTCGTATTCCCGATTTTATTACTGGTGCTGGCCGTGATCTTGTCCATGGAGGCATTCAAAGTCCTTAGCAGTAAGGAAGGACCCAAGGTAAAAGCATAATTCTAAATAAAAAGGAAGGCAGTTTTACACTAAACTGCCTTCCTTTTTATTTAGAATAAGGTAAAATAAGTATATATCCTTACTGTCGGAGGAACGGAAATGAACAGAATTGGAATGATTGTACCGAAGGACCTAATAGAAATTGCTAAAGAAGCTATAGAAGACACAGGTGTATCAATAACCCTCTTGGAGGGCTCCCTAGATGAGGGCGTAATGCTGGTAAAGGACTTGATGGATAGTCCCTTCGAGGTGCTGATTGCCAGGGGGGGGACGGATGAACTTCTCAGAAGGTCCGGCATTCAGATACCCATAGTAACCATACCTATTACCCCTATGGATATCCTTCGGGCCTTCAAGGCTGGAGAAAAAGCTGGTGGGAAAATCGCTTTAGTTGCATTCCAAAACATGATGTCAGCAGTGGAGAGCTGTGAAGATGTCATGGAGATTCAGACTGAGAAATGTGTGGTGGAAAGTAGGAATGAGGTAGAAGAGAAAATAGCCATGATGGTCTCAAAAGGGTTTGATACCATTATAGGAGGTGGTATCATTACCGACTTTGGGAAAAAGTACGGTGTGCGTACCATCGTCATCAACACAGGCAAGGATGTGATTGCCTGTTCTATTCTGGAGGCCAAGCGCTTAGCAGCTGCCATGCGAGAGGAAAAAGAAAAGGGTGAGAAATTTAGGACTGTGGTAGAGTACGCCTATGATGGTATCATTTCCATAGATAAGGCCGGAAGAATCAACATCCTGAATCCATCTGCAGAGAGACTGTTGAAAAAGAGAAACAAGGATTTGATCGATAAGAACATTCAAGACATATTTCCCCAGATCGAACTGACAGATACCCTGGCCCGAGGTGTGGAGGAGACTGAGGTGATCAAGAACATTCAAGGCCATCCTTTTATCTTCTCTAAAATTCCCATTCATGTGGAGAAGGAGACCATCGGTGCCATTGCAATTTTTCAGGACACGGGGAAAATTCAGCAGATGGAAGAAAAGATCCGCCGGGCATCTATAAAAACAGGGCACTTTGCCAGATATACCTTTGATGATATGCTGGGTAGCAGCGATGTCATGGAGGAATCTATTCAAATCGCCAAACAATACGCCAAGACCAACTCCACCGTGCTGATTGAAGGAGAAACAGGAACAGGAAAAGAGATCATTGCCCAGAGTATTCACAACGCCAGTGGGAGGATCCATGATCCCTTTGTTGCGGTGAACTGTGCGGCATTGCCTGAGAGTTTGTTGGAATCTGAGCTTTTTGGGTATGTACCTGGTGCTTTCACAGGGGCCGATCGCAAAGGAAAAAAGGGAATTTTTGAATTGGCCCATGGGGGAACCATCTTTCTAGATGAGATTTCGGAAATACATCCTCAACTTCAAGGGAGGTTGCTCCGGGTAATCCAGGAAAAACAAGTGATGCGGATCGGTGACAATCGAGTGATTCCTATAGATGTACGGATTATCGCAGCCACCAACAAAAACCTAGAACAGTTGGTGGAAGAGGGTCATTTCCGGGAGGACTTATATTATCGTCTCAATGTCCTAAGACTCCTTTTGCCCTCCCTGGGGGAACGGCGAGAAGATATTCCTGTACTGTTGGATTATTTTCTCCAGCAGTACAGCCACAGGATGGGCAAGGAAAAAATTCATATGGAGGAAGACGCCCTAGCAGTTTTGTGTCAATACCCATGGAAGGGTAATGTAAGGGAGCTTAAAAACTTTGCAGAGCGTTTGGTGGTAATGACCCAGAAGGTTAACATTCAAGAGAAAGATCTTAAAGAGAGATTTTTGGGTAGAGGAAAAAAGCCCCAGAAGATGGTTCAAGAAGTTCAATTATCCAATGTGGAGAAGAATGCCATAGAACAAGCATTGAAAGAGTATGGTGGGAATGTATCGAAGGCAGCGGAAATTTTAGGAACATCACGAACCACCCTCTGGAGAAAGATGAAAAAATATGGCATTGGTGTTTCAAAGTGAAACTATGATTGTTACATACTGAAACGAAATAAATAATTTGAAATAAAATGGATACCTTATCTGGTTATGATGGTAGGTCTTTAAAAAGTGCACTTACCCCTAGAACTGTGTAAGAAAGACGCCCCCGTCGGTCCTATAAAGAATCATATGTGCAGCACCTATAGCTATGCCGAATTGGCATGGCTTTTGCTACATAAAACCTAAGGGATAAGAAACATTTATTTCACCATGAGACATACTATAGGATAAGGTTTTTTAAATGTTGAAGAAAGGGTGATACAATGATGGAATATATTGATCTGCGCTCGGATACGGTAACTCAGCCCACCCAGGAAATGCGAGAAGCAATGTTTCGTGCCGTGGTGGGCGATGACATCATGGGAGAGGACCCTACGGTCAGGGAGCTTGAAATACTGTCAGCAGATATCCTGGGAAAAGAGGATGCCCTCTTTGTAACATCAGGAACCTTGGGCAATCAAATTGCTGTCATGGCATTGACCAATCGTGGAGAAGAAGTAATCGTGGGAGATACATCCCATATATTTAACCTAGAAGTGGGGGCTCTAGCTGCTTTGTCTCAAGTACAAACCAGGCCCATAGAAGTGCCCATGGGCATGTATGATATTCATAAAATGGAAGAATTGATTCAAGAGGAAGGGATTCAACGGGCGAAAACAGCCCTCATTTGTATTGAGAATACAAACAATTTAAATGCAGGCTTTGTGGTGCCTATAGAAAACATAAATGATGTGTGTGCCTTGGGGCGAAAATATAATATCCCTATCCATCTAGACGGAGCAAGAATTTTCAATGCAGAAGTGGCTTCTAAGGTTTCGGTGAAAGAAATTGTGAAGCCTGTGGATACGGTGATGTTTGCCCTCACCAAGGGATTGGGGTCACCCTTTGGTGCTGTATTGGCTGGAAATAAGGACTTTATCCAGAAAGCACGGTGGATCAAGCAAAGATTGGGTGGCGGGTTTAGACAGGCAGGATTCCTAGCAGCACCTGGAATCGTAGCATTAAAAACCATGCTTCCACAGATTGAAATAGATCACCATCATGCCCAAGTCCTTGGAGCCGGGTTATCTGCTACTAATGGATTAAAAGTAGATACTACAAGAATTCACACCAACATCGTCACAGGATCTCTGGAAGGTCTACCTATGACCATAGAAGATTTTCTGTCTAAATTAATGGATGCTGGGATCAAAGCCAAGCGAATTTCAAAAACTTCCTTCCGTATGGTAACCCACTGGGGCATTGATGAGCATCACATCAAGGAAACCATCAAAACGGTGGAACGGATCATTTCAAACATATAAAGGGGTGTAATCATGGAAAGAAGACAATATTTACAAATACCAGGACCAACCAATGTGCCTGATCGGATTTTAAGAAGTCTTTCAAGGCCTTTGATCAATCATCGAGGGCCAGAATTTGAACTTTTGCTAGAACAATGTATGACTGGACTGAAAAAGGTGTTTCGTACCCAAAATGATATCTTGATTTTCCCAAGCTCAGGGAGCGGGGCATTAGAGTCCGCCATCGTCAACTTACTTTCCCCTGGGGATACGATCTTGGCAGTCTCTCAGGGATTATTTAGTGAGCGGATGGCCAGTATAGGAGAGAAGTTTGGTGTCAATGTTATTCGAATCAACAAAGAGTGGGGGGAGGCAGTAGGAATTGACGAAATCAGAAATCTACTGAACCAAGATGCTGAGAGGAAGATTAAAGCAGTGTGCTTACCCCAAAATGAAACCACATCAGCCATCACCAACGACATAGAAGGTGTGGCCAAAATGATGAAGGAGAGCCAACATCCAGCTCTACTGGTGGTGGATGCTATCAGCTCGCTGGCATGTCTCCCATTGGAAACCGATGATTGGGCAATCGATGTGGTGGTGACAGCCTCCCAAAAAGGTCTGATGTTGCCGCCGGGATTGGGCATCGTGTCCTTGAATGAAAGGGCATGGCAGCAGGCAACCCAGTCAACAATGCCAAAATGGTACTGGGACTACAAAGGTGTACAGGAAAAAATGAAAGGCGGACAATTCCCTTACACCCCCGCTACAACACTCTTGTTTGGTTTAAAGGAAGCGCTGGATATCCTAGAAGAGGAAGGAATAGAGAAGGTTTGGGAAAGACATGCATTGATGGGGAAGGCAGTAAGGAATGC
>CALECF010000133.1 GCA_937948705.1 uncultured Anaerosolibacter sp.
CATTAGATTCACACAACAAGTTTTGGCAAACCCATGAGGTGATTCGCGGAAATGTTTTTGGTTCCGTGCCGGAAGAATTAGTTCATAAGGATGCGGCAAGGAAGCTTATGGCATGCGGATGGGATCCGGTAGATGTAAGTGTGTTGGAAATTAAGCAGCGAGATTGCTCTATGAAAGATTTTGTTGAATACTGCGAGTTGAATTTTGATAAGTTTCTAATTGTAAGAGAGAAATCAACGGGATCAGAGTTGATCTTGCATTACAAAATATAAAGTAGGTGTGATCTTGGAACTGGATCATAAAAAAGTTGAAAAAATATTTGCTACGTGTATTCTGACCGTATTTTTAGGACAGATTTACTTAAATCCCTTCTCCTCAGGATTTCGATTTTCCTTTAGCGTTACGGCATTATCGTTAATGCTTTTGTATTTTAAGGACATATCCATAAATCTAGCTACCACCATGGTAGGACTCTTCATGTTTATATTTCGATCCTTTGTGTATATTGCTGGAAGCACAGATGCCACCTTTGCACAGGCCTTCGAAGTGCATTATCCCGTAGTGCTTTTTTATGTATTTTTCGGAATTCTCTTTGATATACTTCATATAAGAGAAAAGCTAAACAAGATGGAAATCTTTCTATTATCTCTCTGGTTTTGTGACAGCATGGCGAATATCATCGAGATCGCTTTACGACAAGAAGTCATTGAGCATCCCTTTGAAAGTGTAATTCTGACAATTATTCTTACAGGCGCCCTGCGTTCAATCGTTACCCTGTTGATTTATTCCCTCTCCGTATATTATATGCAGCGGTTTGAAAGGGAGCGAAAGGAAAACAAATATCGGGAGCTAATTTTATTTATATCTAGCCTTAAAACAGAATTATTTTTTCTGCGAAAATCGATTACTGATATTGAAGATGCCATGAAACGAAGCTATCATCTGTATGAAAAGCTCCGGGAAACGGAGCAAAAGGATGCTGCGCTATTGGTGGCAAAAGATATTCATGAGATCAAGAAGGATTATATGCGCGTGGTAGCAGGTCTTGAAAAAACTTTATCAGAAGAGCATGGAAATCTATCCATGGATATCAAGGATATCTTTGCTATCATTAATGATAATACCAAAAAGCTCATCGCTTCCAAAGATAAGAATATTATTTTACGATTTAAGTACAAGCATAACTTTCAGACAAAGGAGTTTTACCAATTAATTTCGATTTTGAATAATCTGATCATCAATGCCATAGAATCAATTGATGAAGTGGGCATCATCACAATAACAGAGGAAATAGAAAAAACAAATTGTGTATTTCGCGTGATTGACAATGGTAGCGGTATAAACAGAGAAGAATTGGAATATATTTTCGAGCCAGGCTTTTCTACCAAGTTCAATCCTACTACGGGGGAGATGTCTACGGGTATTGGATTAACCCATGTAAAGCATATCTTAGAAAATCACTTTCAGGGTGAAATTTCTGTATCGTCTAAAAAAGACGCCAAAACTGTTTTTATTATTAAGATTCCCACAACGAAAATTATGAACAGGAAGTGGTAAGATGCAGTGTAATTTCTATATCGTAGATGATGACAGAAGCATTCGGCAAATTCTTAAAAATATTATTTGTCAATACAATCTGGGTGATGTAATCGGAGAAGCAGATCACGGGATAACTGCCATCCATGACATATCTATTTTAAAACCCCATATCGTGCTGGTGGACTTATTGTTGCCGGTGATGGATGGTATATCTATTGTATCTGAATTAAAAGCAAGTAATAGTAAGTCACACTTTATTATGATTTCTCAGGTAACCGCAAAAGAAATGATTTCCAAGGCCTATACCAACGGCATCGAATTCTTTATTAACAAACCCATCAACGTGATTGAGGTTTTGTCGGTGATCAATAAGGTAAAAGAAAAAATGAAGATGCAGGAAGTCATTCAATCTTTTGAAAAGGCTATGCAAGGAATCAATGTACTAAAGGGCTTAACCACACATCAGGAATCGGCTGTCTACAGTGATAAGGATAAAATTAAGAAGATACTCTCCCAGCTAGGTATTATTGGAGAAGCAGGAAGCAATGACATTGTAGAAATTCTTTTGATGTTGACGGACACCGATGAAAACAATAGGAATCATCTGCTTAACCAAAAAATGTCAGAGTTATATAATCGCCTAAATCTTCGTTATGTGCATCAATATGAAATTTCTTCTAATACGGCTACTATCGAACAACGGATTCGCAGAGCGATTAATAAAGCTCTTAGTAACATTGCCAACCTAGGAATTGAAGATTATGGAAACGAGTTATTCACCCGTTTTAGTAATACTTTATTTGACTTTGGAGAGGTAAGAAAGCAGATGGACTTTATTCGAGGAAAATCAGCTTATGGTGGAAAAATCAGTGTAAAAAAATTTTTAGAAGGTATTTTCGTAATTCTTAAAAATGAATGAAAATCTTGCAAGACTTTCATAATTTGCAATCTTAAAACTAAAATCTGTATGTTTTAGTTTTTTTTTGTATTTTTGAGTAGGATAGCGTTTACTGTTACAGTATCTTAATAAATCATATAAAAAAAAGGAGGATGACCATGAGTAACAAAAAAATGGGTTTAACCACGAAAATCTTTATCGGTCTTATCGTCGGTCTTATTGTAGGTCTTATTCTTAACAAGATGGGTCCATCAGATTTCAGAGACACATTCTTAGTAAATGGAATCTTTACATTAGTGGGTACTGTATTCTTGAACGCAATCAAAATGATGGTAGTACCACTAGTATTTGTGTCATTGGTAAATGGGGCAGCATCTATGTCTGACATTAAAAAGTTAGGTAGAGTAGGTACGAAGACATTAGCATTCTACTTGATTACTACAGCGATTGCAATCACAATTGCGATTGTATTGGCTACGATTGTAAATCCTGGTGTTGGATTAGATATGTCATCATTAGTAAAAAGTGAACCAACAATTGCTGAAGCGAAGCCTTTAGTAAAGGTTATCACAGATATGGTACCTGGAAATCCAATAGCAGCAATGGCTAGTGGTGAAATGCTTCAAATTATCGTATTTGCTTTATTGTTTGGTACAGGATTGGCTGCCCTTGGTAAAAAGGTAAAGCCTATTGTTGAATTATTTGACCACCTAAATGATTTAATGATGAAAATGGTTGGTCTGGTAATGTTATTGGCTCCATACGGAGTATTCTGCTTAATCGCTAAGACCTTCTCAGGATTAGGATTTGCAGCAATGGCACCATTAGCAAAATACATGCTCTGTGTATTAGGTGCATTATTAATTCATGCCGCATTCACTTATACTGGAATGCTGGTAGCCTTTACAAAATTAAATCCTATCACTTTCTTCAAGAAATTCTCTCCAGCTATGAGCGTTGCATTCTCAACTGCAAGTTCTGGTGCGACACTTCCTGTAACATTAGAAGTTGTTGAAGAAAAACTAGGCGTAAGCAAGGGAATCTCATCCTTTACAATACCGCTAGGCGCTACCATCAACATGGATGGTACTGCGATCATGCAAGGTGCAGCAACCATATTTATTGCACAAGTATATGGTATTGACTTAGGTATGAATGCAATTTTAACAGTAATCTTAACAGCTACATTGGCTTCTGTAGGTACAGCAGGAGTACCAGGCGTTGGTTTGATCATGCTTTCCATGGTACTTCAAGCAGTAGGCTTACCAATCGAAGGTATCGCTTTGATTATCGGTATCGATAGAATCCTTGACATGGCAAGAACAGCGATCAACATCACAGGTGATGCTGTATGTACATTGATTATTGCTAAGTCTGAAGGAGAATTAAACGAAGCAATCTACAATGCTGAGGTAGAAGAAAAATCAATCGCATAATTCAATATCAAAAATAAAGAAAAGGAGATGAGCAATCATCTCCTTAATTTTTTTTATAAGAACTTTTCTTTAACCTTATTCCAGAAGTCATAATTTTTCAAACGAAGCAATTTTGTCTTAATCTTAGACATCTTCAAATAAATCTCTACAATTTCATTGTACTTGTGCTCCATGCCATCGGTTACGATGAGAATAGAGTTTTCAAAGGTATACTCTGGATGAATCTTAATCGCTGTTTCTTTGGGAACAATTACGCTGGAGGTAAAAGACCGATAGGCGATGGTATTAATCGGTGCAATGGGTGTGATCTGTAAAAGATTTAATCGAGGATCTACAATGCTACCGCCAAGAGAATAATTATACGCAGTACTGCCCGTCGGTGTGGCTACCAAGATGCCATCTCCACTGAATTTTTCTACAAAACTCTCATCAAAGCTGATATTAAGATGGATGGTTCTAGATTTATCACCTTTGATGGTGATTTCGTTGATTCCCATGATTTCAATACAGCTGGTGCGTGTGCACACAAGGGCCTCTACAGGATGTAGCTCCTGGATCATATAATCGCCCTTCTGATAACGGTAGATGAATTCATCCAGTTGATAAGGAGAAAGCTCTTGAAAGAAGCCTAGATGTCCTGTATTAATCCCTATAACGGGGATATCCGGAAATTTGTAATCATGAAGTGTCCTTAAGAAAGAACCATCTCCACCAATACAAACAATCAGATCTGCTTTATAATCAAAGGTTTCAGCGATATTAAAACCATTTTTTTCTAACTTTTCTCTTAAAATTCTACCAGTTTCCTTTGAAATCGGTCTGTCGTTTGAAACAATATTAATCAAACAATCCTTGTTATTCATGCGTTTCTACCTCATTTTCATATTTACAAATTTTTAGTATATTGTAACATATTTAGTATGAATCTTAAAGAAATATATATTCTTTTTATCTTATGCAATCGCTTCAAAAAGGTTGTAAAGAAGCGCCCTAATGGATATGCTAAGGGATATGAATGAAGGAGAGGAAACTATGAAGCCTTTAATCGTCACCGCTGCTATTATTCGTAAGGAACAGACAATTCTAATTGCCCAGAGGCAGGCATTAGGGGAACACCACTTACAGTGGGAGTTTCCTGGAGGAAAGCTAGAGCTAGGAGAAACTCCTGAAGAATGTCTGCGCAGGGAGATTCTAGAGGAGCTAAATTTAGAAATTAAGGTATTAGATATTTTCAAAGTCGTATATCATGCCTACGAGAGCAAAACCATCTTGTTGCTCTGCTATCTTTGCGATCTCATCGGTGGGGAGGAGATGGCCTTGGCATGTAATGATTTTCAATGGGTTAGTTTAGAGCGAATAGAGGATTTCTCTTATGTGGAGGCAGATCTACCTATTGTGGAAAAAATATTAAAGATAAATGGGATGTTGTTCGAAATTGACGAATTCGGACAGACGACCTATAATAGGATAGGATGTAAAACTATGGATGGCAGGTGAATTGCTTGAAAAAAAACATACAGCAGGAAGTTGCAGGAAGACTTGTTTTCGTAATCGATAAGGACCATGAGGGAATGGAGCTGAAAGAAATTCTATATGATCAGATGAAGCTCTCCAGTCGACTGGTCAGAAAGCTAAAGCGTACAAAGAATATATTGGTTAATGGAAACAAAATTGCCTTTCATGCCAGATTGCGCAACGGGGATCGGGTAGAAGTCATCATGGAAGAAGAAAGCAACCAATTTGAACCACAGGATATCCCTATTGATGTGGTTTACGAGGACATGGATCTGTTGATACTCAATAAACAACCTGGATTGGTCGTACACCCGACGAAGGGCCATCCTATAGGTACATTGGCAAATGCCCTTGTTTATTATATGCAAAGACAACAGGAGGTCTTTAAAATTCGATTTGTTAATCGGCTAGATCGAGACACCTCAGGATTGATTATTATCGCTAAAAACCCCTATATCCAACAGGAACTTTCCAAACAGATGATTGACAATCAAGTAGAGAAAAGATATCTGGCAGTGGTAAAAGGATGCTTAGAGGAAGAGAAAGGAACGGTAGATGCACCGATCGGAAGACCAGACCCTGAGGATATCGTGAGAAAGGTGTTCGATGAAGGACAACCCTCAGTAACCCATTATGGGGTTGTGGAAAGATTAAAAGATGCTACTGTGGTAAGTCTTCTTTTAGAAACCGGCCGAACCCATCAAATAAGAGTACATATGAGCTATATAGGACATCCTATCTTAGGAGATGAGTTGTATGGGGGAAAAGCGGATACACTCATTGCAAGACAGGCACTGCATGCAGAGACTTTACGTTTTGCCCACCCTAGAACAGGAGAACAAATAGAAGTCAAAGCCTCTATTCCCAGGGATATCTTGGATTTAATTGCTAAACTGTCTTAGGAATTTTCTATTGACATTTTGTCCCTCAGTGGTTAAAATAGTATTATCGGTATTTGGGGCAGTCACGTAAATGAAAGTGGATTCATTCCCATAATACGGATATCACGTATTTAAAGAAATGATGATAATGACTTTAATAAGCCCGACGAATCGGGCAATATGGGGGTATGGCGCAGTGGGAGCGCACTTGACTGGCAGTCAAGGGGTCGAGGGTTCAAATCCCTCTATCTCCACCAATTATTTTAAACGCAAAGGTCTGCTAAATATAGCAGGCTTTTTT
>CALECF010000134.1 GCA_937948705.1 uncultured Anaerosolibacter sp.
GGCTACAGCTATTTGCAACAAAGAGGATGATGTGATTTTTAACGGCAATCCCGCCTATGATTATGAAGGTTTAACAACTGTAAAGGGCAGACAAATCATTAAAATGGGAGATTGGGCTGAGGGAGAAAATCCATTAAGTGATGTGGCTGCGGGTATGGAAGCATTGGTACGAAAAGGCTTCTATGGACCTTATGTGTTAGTGGTAAGTCCGGATCTTTATTTAAAGATGCATCGGATTCAGCCAGGAACGGGTGTCATGGAAATTACTAGAGTAAAAGAACTGGTAGGGGGAAAGGTTTATCAAACTCCCGTGTTAGGAAATAATAAGGCGGTATTGATCTCTAGGGGATCTCAAAATATGGATATCGTCATTGGACAGGATCTTGTCACCGCTTATGTGGGACCGGAACAATTAAACCATAGTTTAAGAATCCTTGAAACCTTGTTACTTCGGGTGAAAAGACCAGAAGCTGTAGTTACATTTGAATAATAGATTTGAGGGGCTTCGAAGAAGCCCCTCTCTTGTTTTTATCGAACTCTTTCTCTTTCTCTAAACAAGAAGCTGATGGCATAAGCACCGGCAAGACCGACCAAGGAATATACTACTCTACTTAGAAGAGCTCCTTGCCCGCCGAACAATGCCGCAACTAGATCAAATCGGAACAACCCAATTAATCCCCAGTTCAACGCTCCGATGATAACTAATAAAAGAGCTAATCGATCCATAATTCCAACTCCTTTTTACTGTTGATGATGTTTCCTTAATTATTATTCCAAGCTTTGTAAGAAACATACGACCACATAAGAAATATCCTAAAAAAAAGAAAAAAAAGATGAATTTAGATGTTCAAAATACACGATTTTAATTCTTTTAAGCCAGTACGTATAAGCATTACAGTCATTGGAAACAAATATAAAGAAAATAAAAATTACCATGATTGACAGATGAAGGAAATGGATTTATAATAATAATAATCATTGCGGGCATAGCTTAATGGCAAAGTCCCGGCTTCCCAAGCCGGTTATGCGGGTTCGATTCCCGTTGCCCGCTCCAAAATATGAAGAAATAACACTTTAAGTGATTGTAAAGCAAAGCATAAGTTTGCCGTCTAGGAAAACTTATGCTTTTTTATTAGGAAAACCTATGTTTTTGAATAATCGGATACGTTATTGACGCATAAAAAAAGCCCTACAATTGATGTATGGACTTACTGTAGGGCGCATTAAATCTATCTTCAGATTACAATAACCAAACATCGGAATTGGTAGACGAAATTGCAGTTGCACCGGATTTTAAAGCTGCGACCACATCTTCTTTTTCACAAACCAATCCGCCAGCAATCAGAGGTACATTAACCTTTTTCATTACCCAGCCGATTACTTTTGGCATGCATCCTGGTAAAATTTCAATACAATCAGGATTTGAAGCAGCAATTTGCTTATCAATGTTATGAAAGGTCATAGAATCTATTAAGAAGAATCTATGTATTGTATAAAACCCGTGCGATCTTGCTGCTTTAATCATTGAAGCTTTGGTACTGATAATACCATCTGCATGGGTATGCTTTTTTAAAAAACTAACAACGACTTCGCTATGGGAGGAGCCGTCTAGTAAATCTACATGAATAAATGCTAATTTCCCATGTTCCTTAATCTTCTGTACGATCTCACCAATATTTAAAATATTACCATATAGGATAAAAACAACATTACAATCGGATTGGATGGCTTTTTCTAAGCCTTTATTATCTTTAATTCCTGCAATAATTGGGTTCTCTTCAACAGCATTTAAAAACCTATTGCTCATATCCATCACCTTTTATCCATTCTAAAGATTTTTTAATATTCTAAAGATTCTTTGATGTACTTAATTATACAATAGAAAATTAAAGAATAAAAGTTATTTGTCTAGTAACAATGATTAAGAGATCCTTGTTTTCATGATGGAGAGCATAATTTGTCTAAATATTTTAATTATGTTGAATAGTCTAAACCTATTGACAACTATTTAAAAATTTTGTATATTTAAGATAGTTACTAGAGTTGAGAGAAAAGTAACTTCCGTGTGGAAGTGCGCTTTTCTCTCTTTTTTTATATACTTTGATGTGAAAAAGCCCTTTTAAACCATATTTCTAAAGGGCCATAAAAAGGGGAGGATTAACAATGAACATTACAGATTTTTCAATGGATTTTTTTTCGCTGAAAGGTAAGAATGCCATTGTAACAGGGGGTAATACAGGATTAGGTAGAGCATTTGCTTTAGCTTTAGCGAAAGGTGGCGCCAATGTATTTATTCCAAGCATTATGGAAGACGATGGAACCACAAAGGAATTAATAGAAAATGAAGACGTAAAAATGGAATTCATGAAAATAGACATTACAGCAGAAGGTGCCCCAGGAAAAATAATTAACGGTTGTGTTGAAGCGTTTGGTTCCGTTGACATTTTGGTGAATAGTGCCGGCATATGCAATATTGCAGAGGTGTTAGAGTTTGGAAGAAAAGAATGGGATCCGATGATTAGTATTAATCTAACAGCAGCATTTGAATTAAGTTATGAAGCAGCAAAAAAAATGATTCCACAAAAAAGTGGTAAAATCATTAATATATGTTCAATGTTTTCATTTTTAGGTGGTCAATGGTCCCCAGCCTATTCCGCTACAAAACACGGATTAGCAGGATTTACAAAAGCTTATTGCGATGAGCTTGCACAATACAATGTTCAAGTAAACGGCATTGCACCAGGATATTATGCAACTGAAATCACAAAAAAGACGAGAAGCAATCCTGAAACAAATAAAAAAGTATTGGATCATATCCCAGCAAATCGATGGGGAGAGACATTGGATTTAATGGGCACCGTTGTTTTCTTATCGAGCAAAGCATCTGATTATGTGAATGGTCACATCATGACCGTGGATGGAGGATATTTGGTTCGCTAGGAAAAGGTTTTATACGGGTAAGATGACGATTCTAAAATATAAAAGGTGAAGTGATGGAAATGAAAAAAAAATATATTATTGGCGTGGATGGAGGTTCTCAAAGCTCAAAGGTTGTAATCTATGATCTCGAAGGAAATATTGTTTGTGAAGGCAATGAAGATTTGAAACCAATGTGTTTGCCTAAGCCAGGTGTTGTAGAGCATCCTGATGATGATTTGTGGGATTCCATTGTAATTGCATGTAAAAAAGCGATGGCTTGCTTTCCCGGAGATAAGAAGGATATTATTGGATTAGGATTATGCACGATCCGGTATTGTAGAGTTTTATTAAAAGAAGACGGTACCCTAGCATCACCGGCGATGAGCTGGATGGATAGGAGAGTATCTAGGCCCTATGAACGTGAAAATCCTATGGTAAAGTACGTTACAACAACTACAGGGTATATTACCCACAGATTTACTGGAGCATTTAAAGATACAGCAGGGAATTTACAAGGACAATGGCCTATGGATACGGACACCTGGCAATGGAGTGAAGATCCAGAAGTAATGAAGCATTTTAATATTCCAAAAGAAATGCTATTTGAACTACATATGCCAGGAACGATCGTAGGTCATGTGACAGAGAAGGCAGCTAGAGCCACAGGTATACCTATGGGTATTCCCGTCGTTGCGACTTCTAATGACAAAGCAGTTGAGGCCTTGGGTGCTGGATCAATATCTGAAAAAACGGCTCTTGTTTCCTTAGGAACCTATATTGCAGCCATGGTACCCGGTCATGAAAACCTAAAAGGAAGCAATCATTTTTGGACCAATTTCGCTTCAATTCCTAACGAATATTTATATGAAAGCTTTGGCATTCGTAGAGGGATGTGGACAGTAAGCTGGTTTAAAAATCTTTTAGGGGAGGACATTGTTTTAAAAGCTGAAGCTCTAGGAATTTCTCCAGAGGAGTATTTAAACAGGGAAGCGCAAGAGGTTCCTGCTGGATCCGATGGTTTGATGACGGTTTTAGATTGGTTAGCCCCTACAGACGAACCCTTTAAAAAAGGTATCATGATAGGGTTTGATGGTCGCCATACGAGAGCCCATATGTATCGTTCCATTTTAGAGGCAATCGCATTGACCATGAAAAGTAAAGTGGATGCTATGTGTAGTGAGTTAAATATTGTCTTAGAGAATATCATTATCTCTGGTGGTGGATCCAATAGTGGGCTATTTATGCAAATATTTGCGGATGTGTTTGGACTACCTGCCTATAGAAATGTGATTAGTGGCTCTGCAAGTTTAGGTTCAGCCATATGCGTAGCGGTTGCTACAGGCATCTATGATGATTTTGAAAAGGCCAGCCAAGTGATGGTAAGGGTTAGAGATACATTTCAAGCGAATAGCGAAAATACTGAGCTGTACAAGAGAATGAATGACGAAGTGTATAAAAATATTACGACCTATACGGATGAAATATTAAAAAGATCCTATCCAATATTCAAATAACCAATTGATATTTATCTAAATATTCTGTATAATAAATGTAGTTACTAGAGTTGAGAGAAAAGTAACTTCCGTGTGGAAGTCTGCTTTTCTTTTTTTTTTATATACATTATTATATTCAACGAACTCTTAAACTAATAATTTCGTGATAAACAAATAAACAATAGGGAAAGTGAGGCGCTAAGACGATGTCACTAAGTAGAGAAACCATTATACAGGATTTAAGATCTATCTTGCCAGAGGAGAGAATTATTACAGATGCGGAAGTCCTAAAGAAAAGCAGTGTGGATCGCTTTAGAAAATACGAGGATATTTGTGAGGTATACACACAACCAGCTCCTGCTGCTGTAGTAAAGGTTAAAAGTGCTGAAGAAGTTTCTGAAATGTTAAAGTATCTCAATAAAAACAAATTGAATGCAGTGGCAAGAACTGGAGGTTCTGCAACGGAAGGTGGATTAGAAACCGTAGTAGAAAATTCTGTGGTGATTGATGGTTCAGAAATGAATGAAATAATTAACATTGATCCATATAATATGCTCGCAACTGCACAATGCGGCGTGTGCCTTGAATATCTCGAAAATATATTGCGGGAACAGGGATATACGACAGGACACTCTCCACAGTCCAAGCCCCTTGCTCAAATGGGCGGGTTAGTTGCCACCAGAAGTATAGGTCAATTTTCAACATTGTATGGTGGAATCGAAGACATGGTAGTCGGTCTTGAAGCTGTTTTTCCCAATGGAGAGATTACAAGAATCAAGAATGTGCCAAGGCGTGCTGCGGGCCCAGATATCAGACATGTGATTATTGGGAATGAGGGTGCTCTTTGTTTTATCACAGAAGTTACAGTGAAAATTTTTAAATACATGCCTGAAAGCAATTTATTTTATGGATATACTCTGGATAACATGAAAACGGGCTTTGAAATTCTTCGTGAAGTCATGGTGGAAGGGTATAAACCTGCAGTGGCTCGTTTGTACGATCCAGAGGATGGGGCCTATCATTTTTCCCACTTTGCCGATGGGAAATGCGTTTTAATATTCGTGACAGAGGGGCCAAAAGCAATATCGGAAGCAACAGGAAAAGCTATTGAAGAGATTGTTGGAAAATACGAGGAATGTAAGGGCGTTGATATAAGATTAATTAAAAAATGGTTTGAACATTTAAACTGGGACACAAAAAAGGTTGCAGAAGAAAGGGTTGAAATAGCAGAAACACAAAATATAGGATTTACAACAGAAGTTTCAGGTAACTGGGATGTTATTAATGAAATTTATGAGGTTTGTTGCGAAAGAGTGCGAAATGAGATTCCAGACATCACGCTGATGGGAGGACATTCATCCCATAGCTATCTAAATGGAACCAATATGTACTTTGTCTATTACTACAATCTGGTGGATGTTAAACCGGAGGAAGAAATTACAAAATATCATTATCCAATCAACGAAATTATTATTGGTGAGACCTTAAGACTTGGAGGATCTATGGTGCATCATCATGGGGTTGGTAAACATAGAACAAAGTGGATTAGAGGAGAATATGATAGTTCCTACTATATACTGGAAACCTTGAAAAAAGCCTTTGATCCAGAGGGGATAATGAATGCAGGCACGATTATTCCTTTGGAATAATTAGGTGGACCAGATGATGAATATCTTAGTATGCTTCAAAGTTGTACCGGATTTAGATATGTTTAGCCCCAGTGATTGGGTTGTTGAAAATCACTGCAGGGTAGATACAAGTTTTGTAAAAAATATGCTGAACCCTTATGATGAAAGTGCACTAGAATTGACATTAAAATTTAATGATGCTGCGAAGAAGGAGAACAGGACTTTAAATCTTACAGCATTAACGATTGGAGATAGTCGATTGAATCGGGCTCTGAAAAATTTGTATGCTCTAAAATATGATAAAGCTGTAAGGGCTGATTGTGAAGAGGATATACGTTTTAATGCACCCTTTGTTTCACGAATAATTGCTAGCTATGTTGAAAATATTGAAAAGCAGCATATTATCCTGTTAGGCTGCCAAAGTGGTGAGGGAGATAATGGAAAGACCCCCCTTTTACTTGCAGAAAGGCTAGGCATACCCTGTATTTCTGGGGTAACACATATTGAATTTGCAGAGGAAGAAGACTGCGTGAAAATAACTTCTACTGTAGATGATTCTGTTGTGGAACAAATCTTGAAAGGCCCTCTGGTTTTAACCATTGGAAATGTTCAAAATTCGTACCTGCGTATTCCTACGCTGAAGGATAAAATGTCATCCAAAAACAAAGAAATTGAAGTAATCCATTTAAAGGACTTAGGATTAGAAAAAGAATGGATAGAAGTAGAGAATGATCTAGAGCTTGTAGATCTTTATTATGGAAAGGAAGAGCGTACATGCCAATTTGTCACTGGGAATAATGCTGTAGAAAAAGCACAAACCTTTTTTGAAAAATATTTAAAGGAAAGGTTGAACTTATGAAAACAGCTATCGTATTAAATGGATGCTCAACCTTATTCAAAGAACAAATAGAAGAATTAAATAGCTTTGCAAATCGTTTTTTGCAAGGGGATTTTCAGATCGAAGCCTGGATCTTAACCCATAATGAAATTAATAAAAAGGACATTCGTTTCATAAAGCAAGTAAATGATATAAGATTTATCAAAACAAAAACAACATATTTACCTGAAGACTTTTTAGATGTTATACAACCACTCTTCACAATTCACAAGCCTGAATTAATCGTCTTTGGAAGTGGGTTTTGGGGTGCAGCCTTATCCGTACGCTTGGGGTATCGATTAAATGGATCCTCCTGTGTTGACGTAAAGAACTGCCAAATGAATGAGGGGAAATATTTCGTAGAAAAGTCAGTTTATGCCAATAACCTAACAGCTAAATTTTTGATGAGAAGACCACCCTATTGCATATCTATCGCAAAAGGCTTTAGAGATGAAGTAGATACCGTAGAAGATTTGCCTGAATTTGAAGTGATTCAAGAGGATATCAATAAAAGCTATCCCTGGGTAAGATCCTATAATATTCATTTAAAGGAAGCTTCAAGAGGGCTGAAAACCGCAAGAATCGCTGTGGTGATTGGTAAAGGTGTGGAGAATAAAGGGAACATTAAGGGTTTAGAACAACTGGCGTGTCTTATGCATGGAGAGCTAGGTGCAAGTCGTCCAGTTGTGATGAGTGCATGGACAGAAATGGATAAGTTGATTGGCGCATCTGGTTCAATGATTGCTCCAGATGTGTGTATCGCCATTGGTATTTCAGGCGCTGCTGCTTTCACTGTAGGAATTGAAAATAGTAAGTGGATTGCTGCGATCAACAAAGATGAGAAGGCCCCTATTTTTAAAATGTCAGATGTGGCCATTGTAGGGGATTATAAGGAAATCATAGATGAATTGATTAAATTATTTTTAGAAAAGTAAGGTTGTGACAGGATGACAATGGAAGAACTGATAAAACCATTTGAAGATACCTATGATGCGTATTTAGGGGACGAATCTAAAATGAAGGGAAAAGCAGTGAGTATTTCCTTTCCAGAAACAAAGGAAGATGTGATTAAAATCATTCGATATTTATCAGCCTCCGCAATTCCCATAACGATTCAAGGTGGTAAGACGGGTATTTGTGGTGGAGCTGTTCCCATGGCAGGTCATATTATGAACCTTGAAAAAATGAATAATATTATTGATTATCAAGAAGTAAATGGAAATCATTATATGACAGCTCAGCCAGGGATTACCCTAGAAGAATTGAAAAAACAGTTATATAAGATGGGTTTATTTTGGCCGCCACAGCCGACTGAAACATCAGCGACGGTTGGAGGTGTGATCGCCACAAATGCACAGGGAATGGAACGATATTTATATGGAGAGACCCAGCAATATGTTGAGAAAATTTGCTATGTAGATCATCAAGGTCAACTGTTTACCTTGAAAAGGGGAGAAAGAACATTTAGTAACAATCAGTGCTTATTACCTTGTGGAAAGGTGTTACTCCTACATACGAATGCATTAGGAATAGAAGATGATTATGATTTAATAGATGTTTTTATAGGAAGCGAAGGCATGCTGGGTGCCATCGTAGAGTGTACTTTAAGGGTAATGAGAAGACCCAAAGAAATCTGGGATATTGTTTTTTTCTTCCAGTCGCAAGAAGATCTTTTTCAGTTTGGAGAAAAGATCAAAAGCATTCATCCTAAAGAAGGAACCGCCGCTATTGCTGCAATTGAGTACATGGATAAAACTACCTTAAAGTATATACAAGAATTAAAGGAAGTAGCAACGAAGTTAAAAGATCTTCCAGATGTAGACGAAAATGTGGTTGGAATC
>CALECF010000135.1 GCA_937948705.1 uncultured Anaerosolibacter sp.
AATATTTGAAAGAATTTTATGGGATGCAGGGGTCTTTAAGCAAGATTCAAGGGGTATTGATGCCTTTGTGAGGTTTATAGATTGGATAAGTAGGTGAAATGTATGATCTTGAAGGAAGAGACACTAGATTTAAAGGGTAAGCGCATTAAAGAGATTACCATTGAAAATAGGCAGCACATGGTTGTGAAGCTGTTGAATTATGGCGCGGCTATTGTGGAACTTCTGGTTCCAGATCGACAAGGAAAAGTTGAAAATGTAGTATTAACCCACGAAAACATTGAAGACTATTTAAGCAATCCCTCTTGCTTTGGGGTTACCATAGGAAGGACTTCTGGCAGGATTGCAAATGGAAGCTTTTCTTTAGATGGTAAAGAATATATATTGGTAAAAAACTTTGGCCTAAACCATGGCCATGGGGGACTGGAAAACTTTAGTCATCAGGTATGGGACTATAGGATTGAAGAAAAAGAAGCCTGTACTACTGTTCATTTCCTATATACCAGTAAGGATATGGAAGAAGGATATCCAGGAAATTTGGTAGTTAAGGTAAGCTATACCTTAACAGAAGATAGTGAACTCCTTGTAGAATATGAGGGCTTTACAGATAAAAAGACGCTATGCAATCTAACCAATCATTCCTATTTTAATTTGTCTGGAAACTGTCAACGGAAGATAACGGAGCAAAAACTGCAACTTCAGTCCAATCATTTTCTAGAGCTTAATGAAAATCAGGTACCTACCGGTAGATTGATAGATGTGGATCATACACCCATGGACTTCCGCCAGCTGAAGCTGATTGGCAAGGATATAGGGTGTGATGATATACAGCTGCGAAGGACCAATGGATATGATCATCCATGGATGTTGGAAGGGGAAAAAAATCAGATTGAAATGATTGATGAGATCAGCGGCAGAAAAATGACCCTATCCACTACCTACCCAAGTGTAGTGATTTATAGTTACAATTATTCAAACCAAGAGAAGCTTAAGGGTGGCAAGATCGGAAGCAAGTATGATGGTATCTGCTTTGAAACACAGTATGAGCCCGACGGTATAAACCATGAACATCTCCATAAGGGGATTCTAGATGTTGGGGAGCGCTATTATCATAAAACAGTATTTAAATTTTCAACGGTATAGGAGGGTGGAACGTGTATCTAGGCGTAGATTATTATCCAGAACACTGGGAAGAACATATGTTGGAGCAAGACTTGCAACGTATTCATAATATGGGTGCCAATATCATCCGTATTGGTGAGTTTGCTTGGCATCTTATGGAGTCCATAGAAGGCAATTATGATTTTTCTTTTTTTGATAAAGTAATCGAAAGCGCAAAAGCATATGGTTTGAAGGTGATGTTTGGTACGCCTACCGCTACCTTTCCAGCTTGGCTGGCAAAGAAGCATCCAAGTGTTTTATCTAGGGATGAATATGGGCATATAAGAGTATTTGGAGGAAGAAGACAGTACTGCTACAATTCTGATATTTATAGAGAATATAGCAAGAAAATCGTAGAAAAGCTGGTACAGCATTATCAAGATGAAAAGAATATTATTGCATGGCAGATTGATAATGAATTCGGACATGAGGGAAGCGATCTATGCTACTGTGAGCAGTGTCATAGGAAATTTCAGCAGTTCTTAGGGGAAAAGTATAAAAATATTGATGAACTAAATCAGGTATATGGTACCATCTTCTGGGGGCAGACCTATAATAATTTTGATGAGATTCCACTGCCACAGCCCACCATCACTACCCATAACCCCACCCTACGGCTGGACTGGGCACGATTTCGATCTCATTCAATTAATGACTATGGGAAAATGCAGATTGATCTTGTTAGGGCACTAAAGGGTGAGCACCAAGAGGTGACACACAATTTCTATGGGGGTTTTTTTGAAAAAGCATATGACCAAAATGTGATGGCGGAAAGTTTGGATTTTGTATCCTATGATAATTATCCGGTATGGGGGGGTCTTCGCGAGCCCCTGGCGCCAGGACATATTGCAATGACCCATGACTATATTCGAGGTTTGAAAAATAAAAATTATTGGATCGTAGAAGAATTGATGGGGGCACAAGGCCATAATGTGATTGGCTATCTACCGAGACCGAATCAAGCAAAAATGTGGGCCTATCAAGCCATGGCCCATGGCTGCGAAAATCTACTATTCTTTCGATGGCGTGGGATGACAAGGGGGGCAGAGCAGTTTTGCCTTGGCATTATCGATCAACATAACGAAAATGGACGAAAATATGAAGAAGTTCAATTCTATATGAAAGATATAAAAAACTATGAAGAAGTATTGAAAAGCGAAATTAAATCAGATATAGGGGTAGTATATGATTATGACAATACTTGGTCTTGGTATACCCAGCAGCAGTCTGTTGAATTTAATTTCACCCAGGAACTTGTCCGCCTATACACACCTTTTTATCGACTCAATACCAACATAGATGTGATTAGTATCCAGAAAGATTTCTCTCATTACAAAGTGCTCGTTGTACCGGTGATGCAGATCATCGATGAAGAACTGGGACACCGATTTGAAGCCTTTGTCAGAAAAGGTGGTACGATTCTTTTCTCTTTTAGAGCGGGAATCAAAGATCGAGACAATAACTTGCATTTTCAAAAGGTGTATCCATGCCACATTAGCGATATTACAGGGATCAAAATATTAGAATCTGAATCTCTTCAGGAAGGCCAACAAGTACAGATTATCGGATTAGGAGACGATGGAGAGAAGCAGGGCAAATGTGCTATTTGGCGAGATTTGATCACCGCGGAAGGGGCACAGGTATTATATCGATATGATGATAAATTCTATCGCGGGCATGCATGTATTACAGTAAATTCTTACGAAGCAGGTAGGGTATATTATGTGGGCGGCGGCGTAGAGGGACATATTTTACAAGATATTGCAAAAAACATTGTCAGTAGCCTGGGGATTAGAATGATGGATTCGCCAGAGGGGTTAGAGATTATGATCCGAGATGTAGGCCAAGAAGAATGGTTGATACTCAATAATCATACCGATGAAGAGAGGGTCTTTAAAGGAATTATAATGGAGCCCTATGGCAGTAAAATTCTCAAAAGATCTGATTTAAGTCTATAAGTTCTATGTTTAATGGAGATTGAGTTTTGAAAGGAAGAAGTGTATGGCTACGATAAAAGATATTGCCAAAATAGCTAGTGTATCCCCTGCAACTGTATCTCGTGTGCTGAATAATGACACGGGTCTTTCCGTTGCAGATGATACAAGAAAACGAATTTTCCAAGTAGCAGAGGAACTGGATTATAAGACACTTAAGGAGAGAAATCGAAATATAGAGAAGAGAATCAATCTAGGGATCATCCATTGGTACTCGCCAAAGGAAGAGTTAGAAGATCCATACTATCTGTCCATCCGTAAGGGAATAGAAAAAGAATGCTACAACAGAAAGATAGAAATAACGACGATTTTTAAGAACGATGATAAATATACAACCAATGAGTTGAAGGACCTTGATGGTGTTATTGCCATCGGAAAATTTAGCAAAGAGGATATTGCAACCTTTTCTATATACTCTAAGAACATTGTTTTTGTAGATTTTGCCCCTGAAGGGATGACTTATGATTCAGTGGTGAGCGATTTTAGAACAACAGTGTTAGAACTGCTATCCTATTTATATCGTCAAGGGCATCGTAAAATAGGATTTATCGGCGGGAAGGAATATGTAGGTCAGAATAAAGAGATTATAAAAGATGAACGTGATGTGACCTATTATGAATTCGTGAAGGAAAAGGGAATTTTCGACATAGAATGCGTTTATCTAGGTAAGTTTACAGCAGAAAGCGGTTATGAGCTAATGCAAAAGGCGATTAAAAAAGGTTCACTACCTTCCGCATTCTTTTTAGCCAATGATTCTATTGCCATTGGAGCGATGAAGGCCCTTTATGAAGTCAATATCAATGTACCGAATGAGGTGAGTATTATTGCCTTTAATGATAATCCTACGTCAAAATACCTAATGCCTCCATTAAGCACGGTGAAAATCCACACCGAATTCATGGGCATTACGGCTGTGGATTTATTATTAGAACGAATCAACCACCGTCGTGAAATTGTGAAAAAAGTCATTATCCCCTCCGAATTGATCCTGAGAGAAAGCAGCAAGTAAATTGCTGCTTTAAATATTTTTTGCTTAAGGTTTAAAGAACTACTTTTAAAGTAAATAAGAGATTTATATAAAGTTATGCAGAAGAGAAAATAATAGGATTATTTAAACATAAGAAATAGAAAAGGAAGCAATAGACTGGCTGATTTACTGGTTTCTTGTTCCTCTGATATGGGGTTATGACTACAGACTATCCTAGGATATAATACCTAGCAAAATAAAAATCATGGCTTATAAAACATGTAAGCCATGACAAAGAAGTTAAACGGATTTACAGGTTCGAATACCGGGATCTTCTGTTAAGCAGCATATACGCTCATATTCTACTTGAAATCCTATTATATTTTCAAGGGGTTCTTCCAAAAAGGACATAAAATTAGAAAGGGAAGCATTCAAAAGATTTTGATTTAAGCTATACACGCTCCGCTGTCCTTCTTTCACATCCTCTACGATCCCTGCATGCTTTAGGATTTTTAAGTGCTGAGAAATCCTAGGCTGACTCATGCTTAATGTTGCTTCCAACTCACAGACATACATCGGTTTATGGGCAAGCAGCCGAATGATCTTAATCCGCGTAGACTCACCTAAAGCTTTAAAAAGCGTTTCAAATTCCATACCCTATACCTCCAAGATCAGAAAAAGTTAAACGTATAAACAAATGACAGTATGAATCGCATACTCTTTCTATAGTAGAATTATTGCCAAAGAATTATGAATCGTATACTTGATGGTTTTATTATATAAAAAATAGGGGTAAAAGTCAAAATAAGGTAGTGGGAAAGGAATTCTACGCTTTAAAATGCGTTTGCTAAAACAAAAATAGTGATTGGTGTCACTATAGGATATAAAAACATTGAATGTTAAAAAAAAAAAATCAAAAATACTCACTAAGGACACGAATTTTTGGGTACAATAGAATATATCAAAAGAACAGCAGGAGGTGAGGTGTAGCTATGAAGAAAGTTATAATAATATTATTTGCACTTATTTTGCTAACAGGATGTAGGGGAAAGGCACCTACAGGAGAGAACGAAAAACAATATACACTTCAGGATTATTATCCCTTTGTGGAAAACACACTGTATATCTATGGTGGAGAAGGTAACGAATTTGCTGAAAAGCAAGTATTTTTTGATTATATAAGAGGAAATCGAGCTCAGCTGCGCGTAATCAATCCTGGGACAATCATGGCCCAAGTTATAGAAATCGAAGAAGGGGAGATTCGGAGATCGATTTCTAGGGAGGAACATTATCACTTTGAAGATATAACAACAGCAGTAGAAGGAACCACAGAGATTCTCCTAAAGGAACCCTTAGAAAAGGGTACTTCTTGGACACTTCCCGATGGAATGGAGCGTAGCATTGCAGGGGTAGATGTGAAAGTAGAAACCCCCTCAGGTACATACAAAGCGTTGGAAGTTGTTACGCTTATGGGAGAGAATACAAAACAGCTAGATTATTATGTAGCCAATATCGGGCATGTTAAATCAGTATTTCAGTCAAATGATTTTGAAGTCATTACAGCATTGGAAGGCATACTTAAGAATCAGCCTTTAGAGTATAGCATGACGCTATTCTTCCCTGACTTAACCAATGAACAACAGGTTTATGTAGAAAGAAATATTCCGATTCAAACCAATGAGGATATCAAAAAGGTGTTTGAGACACAATTGAAAAACCCGCCTAACAAAGATATTATAGTACCACTAAGTCAAAATACCAGAATAAAGGAAATACGGCGTCATGCAAATGAGGACTTGGTAATGGTTGACTTTACTGTAGAGTTGGTACAAGAGATGAATGCAGGCTCCTATAGTGAAGGACAAATCCTAGATAGCATTGTGAATACATTTGGAACAAATTATAATGTAAGAAAAGTGAACCTTCGGATCGAGGGAAAACCATATCAATCAGGACATTTTGAAATGAGAGAAGGGGAGTACTTTACTGTAAATCCGGAAAAAGCTAAGAGATTAGGAGAATGAAAAAACCCTGCTTCGGCAGGGTTTTTTTGAGTTTAATGACAAAAATAATATTTTGTTTTTCCAGTTTAGGATTTAACAAACCATAAAGACAGGGCACTTCTTTTCAGGTATAATATGATTAGGAATATTATGGAACAAGCTATATAATTCGGTACTGCAGAAGGTGAAGGGGGGAGCGTATGTTTCTTAGAAATCATATATTACAGGGGCGAAATCGACTGTTGCTGACATACATGTCAGGTTTGTATCTGGCGGACATTATTTTGAACATGTTGATTTACCGTAGGATTTCTATATTAACCCTATTGATGGGTGTGATTCCGGCAGCCGTTCTATTCACCTTGGTATGGAATAAAAAAAGACCTGTACTTACGATGTATTTTATAGTTTCTTTTCTTTTTTACTATACATTTTTGTTAATCATTACACACCCTTGTTTGATAAGCTATATGTTTTTGTGGTTGGCATTAATACTTAGCTCTGTATATTTGGATCGAGGAATTATTCTTCTTTCTGGTTTTTATAAGATTCTGTCGACGCTGTATTTTTTTAATAGATATGGATTACAGATTTTTCCTGGTGTTAGTTCACAACAATTTGTATTTCTGTTACTATTTGATGCTTTCTTAATTATTTTTCTACTCACGACTACTGCTGTATTTAAAAAACTGTTAGATAAGGCAGAAGATAGTCAAAAACAACTTAATAGTATTTTGAACAACGCCGATGTCGTGACGTGGTCTCTAAATCTTAAGACAGGGCGCATGGAGTTTTCTCAAAACATTGAAAAGCTTAGTGGTAAACCTGCTGCATATTTTGCAAAAAACAAAGAGGGGTGGAGAAGCATTGTACATCCCGCTGATTTATGTGATGTCAGCAAGGAGATACGAAAGCAGCTTTTGGGAGATATGAAACCTATTGAATATCGAATTGTTAATGAGAATAGGAAAGTACATTGGGTACAGAGCAGAGGGTCGCTCGTTAAAGACGAGTCGAATAAGCTAATAAGAATTGATGGTGTCATGATCGATATTTCACAGCAGAAGGAAATGGAAGATAGAATTGTACATATGGCCCTTCATGATTCTTTGACTGGTCTACCGAACCGAGTACTCTTCAACAATCATCTAACAGAGGCATTGGATCGGGTAAAACGGAACAAACAACAGATGGCGATACTTTTTATTGATCTGGACGGTTTCAAAATAATCAATGATACCTATGGCCATGATACAGGGGATGTTGTGTTAAAGCATGTGGCGGAGAGGCTAAGTACAATCTTCCGGGAGAAAGATATTTTATGTCGCATTGGCGGTGATGAGTTTATGGTCTTGTTAGAGCTAACCTCTGGACAGCATGCGGAAAAGGCAGCTCGTAGAATTTTAGAGGAACTGGCAAATCCATTTCAATTTCAGGGCAGATCCATTTATGTGAGCCCCAGCATAGGAATTAGTATGTATCCTATGGACGGTGTAGACATTGAGTCCCTTATCAAAAAAGCCGATGATGCCATGTATGCAGTAAAAAAGAAGGGAAAGAACAATTATCAATTTTATAGTGTCCATACAGCATAAAAATAGGACGATATGTCCTATTTTTTATATGGAGGAATACTGTATCCATTGAAAAAACGATGTATAGGGCGTTTGAAGGTTTTGATATAGGGTAAGAAATGGTAATAAATAGAAAGTTCTTGTGCAAGTAAAAGTTGAGTAGAAAATAGAAAGTTCTTTAGAAGGGAGAGAAAAATCATGACAGATAATAAAGTGAAAAGTATCGGTGCAGAAAAGACAGCTGCATGGGCAGAACAAGCCTGTTCCGATCCAGAAACCAATGTGACAGTTCCCAGCGAAAAAGCTACAATAGATGCAAAAGAATGGGTCGAGGAAAATCAAAAATAGATTTCAAAAAGTCATACCCTATCAGGAGGTATGACTTTTTGTTTTTATTGAATTTTTTTTTACGAATAATATATAGATAGAGACCCGTTCTGTATAGTATCCACCCTGTGCCCTTACGCATATATTGGTACTAAAGCATAGAAAGGCGTGGTATTTAGTGATTATTCACGTAGTAAGACCTGGTGATAGTTTATATTCGATTGCTCGTCAGTATGGGGTTTCTTATACAAAACTAGTAGCAGATAATGAGCTTGCTGATCCGAGTCGGTTGGCGGTAGGGCAGACCATAGTCGTGCTGGATGGAACTAGAAGACATACAGTTGCAGCAGGGCAATCCATGTTCAGTATTGCACTACAGTATGGATTAACCATGAATCAACTGGTTGCTGCAAATCCACAGATTACAGATCCAGCACGGATCCTTCCGGGACAGGTGCTGGCCATACCTTCTAGAACCACGAGACTAGGAACGATTGAG